>SFMJ01000063.1 GCA_004553095.1 Bacteroidales bacterium | reverse complement strand
CGTTAGTGAGGCTATATTCAAGGTGGGGATGTGCCTGCCGGCAGGGCCTTATGTGACGGACGATGACGTGCGCTATATAGTGGAGTGCATTAAAGAGGCGATAGTGGGATAACAATGTGCCCTGTCGGGGAACTATAAACTGTAAGATTTGAACCGCGAATTGAGCGAATGAATAAACGAACGAAAGCGTCATCGGAAGAAATTCCGATGGCACTTTGTTTTTAACGAACACGGATAAAACGGATTATACTGATGAATAGTTGAGTGTCAAACAATCCGTTCAATCTGTTCAATCCATTTGCTGCCTCCTTTCTGCATGAAGTGGATGACCTGGTGGCGGTTCTTGCGCTTGTTGGCACGGCAGGAGACGTGGATCCAGAAGATGCGGCGGTCGGTGGTCTCCTTGATGAGCTGGTCGTAGTCACAATGGTTCATGATCCAGGTGAACCACCGGTCGAGGATGTCGGTGTCGGTGAAACGCTGGCCTTGCTCGCCCGTGAAGTCATAGAGGGGGATGCGGATGTCGCAGGCTTCGCCAAGGGTGTGCTGGGAGGAATAGACACCTCCGACTTTGAGGTTGAGCTGTGGGGAGCGGTAGCCGGAGCTGATGATGATGGGTTGGCCTGCGAAGGCTCGGAGGGGTTCAAGGATTTCTTTGCATAGCTGCTCGAGGGTAGGGATGTACTGAGAAGGGACGTGGTTGTCGATGCCATGCTTGGTGGCGGTGGCACTTCTTTCGAACTCGGATAATGAGAAATGTTTTGAAAGCTTCATAATGATATAATTTTAAAAACGAACACGAATCACACGAATCTAACGAATAGTTCCGGATTTTTTTAACCGGATGATCACTCGGATGATGAGGAGGAGCAGGGCTCCGACTACTAACCAGAAGGTGAAGTGGGTCAGGTGGTCGAAGAGGGACAGGGGGCGGGTGATCTCCTTCACCTCGGTGACTGTCACTTGATACGGGATGCTGTAGTGCTGTACCTTGTAGATGGTGTCGCGGAGGTGGCGGTAGCGGTACTCCACCGAAACGTCACGGAGATAGACGGTGTCGCGCGAGCGGTCGAGCTGGCGGTCCTGGAAGATGTAGATGGAGTCGTAGTGCACGTTGCTCTGATAGAGTGTGTCGTGAGTGATGCGGTCAACGACTTGAAGCTGGCGACGGGAGGCACATCCCGTCAGCACTAAGGCTGACAGGAGTGCTAGGAGGATGATGAGCAGTCGTTTCATGCGTTGATGATTTTGAGGGTTACTTCATTGCCTCGCTCTATGCTTTTGCGGAGACGTTCGTAGAGGGTGTCGAAAGCGGCTCTTGAGTGCTTGAGGCATCCAGGACAGATGAAGGTGCCGACGATGATGCTGCCGTCTTCACGATGATATACGCCATTGCCGGGTTTGAGCAAGTGGCATACCTGTGGCTGATTGCGGTTGAGCTTGATGCAAGTGAGCCTTTTGCAGCTGCTGCAGTCGCCTATCTTGATGACGGGCATCTTGCGGGCATACTTGCGGCACTTGACGATGCTAAGTGGATAGACTCCGGAGGGAAGTGCCGTGGCGACATTCTCGGCGGTGTTGCAGAGACGGAGTGAACCGTCGATGGTGAGACTGCCATCAATTGTCTCATTGGTTTTGCGATGGCGGGTGATAAGTATCTGCATAATATAAAATGAAATTCTATCGAGTTGACGTTTGACGTTTTGACGTTTTTGACTCTCTCGCAGGCTCAGTGCTTGCTAAGATAGTAATCCGAATAGTCCTTGTAATCAGGTGGGAGCTGGTGGCGGACAATGGAAGAGGGTGACCCAAGCAATCGTCGCAAATCCAGAAACAAACGCTCACCGGGCTCGTCCTGATCGGGATACATGTGTAAGACTGTTGATAGCTGAGAGTTGAGGGTTGAGAGTATTTGCAGATCCTGCGGTTTGAGGAGCGTTGCCGACGGTATTGCAACGGCCTTGTGACCACTGGAGAGCATTGCCCAACAATCGCTTGCTCCCTCTGTGATAAACAGAGGCTCGCCTTTCTTGAGAAGCTTCAGCACGGGCAGATTGTAGATGTGGCAGGTGTGACCGTAGGGAAACTTAAAGCGGGGGGCGGATGATGACTGATTGTTGATTGATGATGACTGATAACTGAGATTACGGTTCTGCACGCCTATCAGATGGCCGTCGATGTCATAATAGGGAATCTGGAGCCATGACGTGCCTTGCTTGTCGGTGAAGGAGTTGAGGCGACACCAACTGACGACTCGCGGGTCGAGCTTGCGCTGGTCGAAGAGAAAAGTGCGTGCTGCTTCGTTGAGGAAGGGACGGTCGAAGAACCTGAGGTACTTGCTGGCGTCGAATGTGTGCTTGGGCGTTTGGGGTTTGTCGGCAGGTTGCCACTCTGAGAGAATGACGTTGTGCTCGTCGGCAAGCCACTTGCAGGCATCGGCAAACTTTAGGTTGAGATGGTTGGCCACAAGATCGATGGTTCGGCCATGTGCTCCACACACATAGCAGCGGTAGCGGTTCTTGGATGTATTGAAATGTAGCGACGGACGTTGGTCGTCGTGGAAGGGACAGAGAGAGAAATGGCGCTTCACTATGAGTCCCAGTCGCTTAGCGACCCCCTCTATGGGGAGGTCGATAAGCTTTTGGATGTCGTTTTGGTCTATCATATTTTCTTGAATGTGTTTTTGTCGAGTTCCACAATGAGCTTGAGCTTCTTCCACAGACTGATGAAGGTGCGTGCTGGCGAGGTGAGCTCTTGCTGCTTGATGAGCAGCTTGAGCTGGTCGCGGGTGAAGGTCTCGGTGCAGAGGTCGTAGAGCCTTGGCTTCTGGGATGGCGATTCTCCGGCACGCTTGGCGTTGAGCTCGTTGAACTTGTCGCCCCAGCGGTTTAACATTCCATGGATGATATACTCGCTGAGAAAGCGGTAGATGCGGATGCAATGATTCTGGATGGCGACTGATGACTGATTACTGAACGCTGATGATTGAGATTTTAATGATTCCTCCAGCAGATACAGGTAATAGCATAAAGTGGTGGCTCGGAAGGCACTCACACTGGCACGCTTGCGGAACACCTTGATGGCTTCCGACCCCGAGAGGCTGTACTCCTTGGCCTTGCGCTTGATGAAGCGGCGGCACTCGTTGTCGAGCCAGCTCATGTCGATCTCCTTCGTGGGCTGCAACTGTCCTTCGGGAGTGTAGGTGTCCTGCATCATCTTTTCAAGTATGGCGTTGATGCTGTGCAGTTGGGAGTCACTATAGGGTATGAACACCTCGTTGTCGGATTCCACGTCGTCGTCGAGTTGACAGACAATGCATCGGGTGATGTTGCCGCCCTCGATGGCCTTGCGGTCGTAATACTCGTCGAGTGCCGCCGGAGTGGCGCAGAACATCGAACAAATATTTATATCAACGATCGCCGAATAGCTGTTGTCCGACGCATAGTCGATACCGAAGAGCGAGCCAAGGTCGTAGGCCGTACGCATGATGGTGCGAAGGTTTGAATAGCCTTGCTTGCCGGCATCGGTCACCTGGGCGAGTTCCTCGGCGAACATCCAAAAGGTGAGGGTGTCGCCAAGGATGCGCTCGTAGAAATCGGCTCGCTTGGTGAGGACGGTCTTGGAGATGGTGGGAGGAATGACGCGGATGGTGGTTCGCGGTTCCTCTTCCAACTTCTCGTTGGCTTTCCGGCGCTTCTTCTTCTCGCGATACTCCTGTTCGAGTCGGCGTTGCTCCTTGTCGCGAGCTTTGAGGGTGTCGTTCATGATGAGACCCTCGATGTCGGCGGCAAATGACTTGCCGCACGACTGGGCTCCCTCGATGACCACCTGAAGCAGCAGCGAGTGCATGCGGGTGGTGTCGTGATAATACTTAACGCGGATGCGGCTTGCCAATGCACACAGGGGGGCGAGTGAGGCAATGAAGCTCGGCACCTTGCGCGAGCAGGGGGCATTGCTGACAATCTCGCGGATGATGGGTGGCAGGTCCTTGTCCTTGGGCAGACTAAGCCGATCGAGTGTTGTTTCAAGTTCGTCTTCCATCTTTAGTCAATGATATTAAATGCGTTCAACAATTCAGAATATACCTTGAAGGCAAGATATTGGCGGTTGGTGATGCCACTGGCGTTGATCGTCTTCATGTGAATCTGATACTTGCCGTTCTGCATGTGCACCAACGAGCAGTAGTTGCCATCGAAGAGCTTCGGGTTGCGCTTGGGGCGACGACTCTTCACCGCCTCCTCGAACCGGAAGCCACCGGTGATCTTGCTGATTACGCCGTTGAGGCACTGTCCTTCTTCGATGGGGAGGGACGGTTGGGAGTTGTCGGGTGTCTGGAATGTGCAATCCAGGGTCACGTTGGGATAAGTCTTTTTCATAATGCAAAATGAATTAGAGTTTGGGAATTGACTTGTTGCGGTAGTGAAGCGGACGGAGAATCTTCTTGTTCTCAGGCTCGTCGTTGAAGCCGCCTCCGGCACGTGTGATGTAGAAGTAGAGCGCGCCTAAGGTGAAGTCGGCGGGCGGAATGATGTCGCCACTTTCGAGATAGTCGAGAAGCGAGTAGCAGAGCTCCTCTTGGGCGCGCTTCTTCAATACGCGAAGGATGGGGCGCACGAAATCCTGCTGCTCGGGCTTCAGGTAGTTGAACAAATCAGACTGAACTGATTTTGGGAACACGAACGGATCGGTGGATTGACCTGCCGATGATTGACGGTAAAAATTCTGTTGCATACGGAATATAAATATATTAGAAATGAAATTGCTGGATGAATTGTTCGATGTCGGCACATATATCGCCCATCTGGATGAGCAGGTCGTCCTGACGGTTTTCGCTCATCTGAGCGGCACGGCGCCATGCTTCGAGTGCCACCTCGTTGCTGAGGTCTTCGAGAAAGCGGCGCGAGGATCGTTCTGACCTTCTCCTCAGGTAGGGCTTAAGACGACGGGCACACTCTGGACGATCGCTGATGTAGTACTCGGTGAAGCTGCGGAAGCTGATGAACTCTTCGTTTTGCTGAAGTGATTTCTTAATTCTCATAATTGTTCATTTAAATTATTTTTCTTGTTTATAATGTGGTGCGGAAAGCCGACATGCGCCTGACCTGCATCTGACATTGAATCAGCAAAAAATCATCCATCAGGGGCGTAATACCTGTTAATACCAAATCTATTTTTTCGACCGCTATAGAGGCAAACTATTAAGATTTGGTGCAAACTATTAAGAACTATTAGAAACCATAGAAAATGTATTAGAACGATATTATGATAAGACTGACTGAGGCTGAAATCGACACTCTGGATGCCGAATACAGCAGGATCTATCCTCTCTACAACGTCATCTCGACCGTGGTGGAGGACTATGAGGGAAGCAAGGGCGGACTGCGTGCAGTGGAAGTGTGGCGCGAGGTGCTCGATCTGGAGATGCGATTGCCCACTGCCCCTCGTCCCGACAGATTCATCGCCAGCGAGCGAACACGGCTGATGAAGAAGTTCAGGCGATTTATGGTGTATTATAAGGGTGAGCTTTGCAGAGAGTCAGCAGAAGACCGAAGCGACGAGGATGTGGAGCGAAGCCTGATATGTGTGCTGCTGGCTTTCGGAATGAGGCTGGCAAGCTATCCCGAGGGAATGGACAACCCCTACGAACCCATCATGAGGCGCATACGCAAGATGGCTCTGCAATGCAAAGACCTGGAGATGGTGGCTGCCATCACCAACGAATACTACGACGCTGAGGACGAGGAGGAGGAACTTGGCAACTTTGTGCCCGAGGAGGACGTGCTGAGGCCTCACGTAAGGCCAAGGCTCACAAGCGAGATGCAGGCGATTCACGACCGACTGAAGCCGGTGTTCACTTACTTTGCAGATGTCCTGGTGTACGAGAAGACCGTGAGTGCCAATGTGGCTGAAGAGGTCTTCTATGGCATTTGGGACAATCTGTTGATGAACGAGAGCATACTGAAGGAGCTTGACAAGCCAAACCAGAACATCAGGAACACTCTGACCGACGACGACATCAAGGAGGGGGATCACGAATATATAGTCAAGGACAACTCGTACAACCTGAAGTTAGTGCTTAACATCATTGGCGTGATGATGGAGCTGAAGGTGGTGACGTCGAACATCAGCACCACCCGGAAGATGTTCTTCGATGACATGAAGGACAAATACTTCAACCCACGGTTCTACAAGATGTTCGGCACGGCAGACTCGGCTTTCCCCACAGACGGAATGTATAGCCTGATAGTGAAGATAATCAACGAGCACGTCGGGAACAAATGAGACAGATGAACAATTATTTAAGCTTTTAATTTAGATATGAGTGAATTTACACTATACTGCTACCAGTGCTGCCCTATACGACCAGATATCCCTAACGACAATAATGAGGAGATATTTCCTGATGAACTGGAGAAAGCCGACAGGAAGGCGCTGGACAACATGAATGTGCATCAGGAACTGATAGACAAAATTCTTACTGCCGACCTCTACCGACACTTTGAAAACCGGAAAGAGAACTCAAGGACGGGCAAATATGAGATGCGCCTGGCTTTCTTCTACAACAACAAACGCTATTTCTTCAAGGTGCTGCTGCCTCATAAGGGCTCGACGGGCAACTCGTGCTACATGATACGTATTGCAAATCCCAAGCGCACTACTCGAGAGGTGGACTTCGTGAGAATGTTGCAGCCCGACGAACCTTCGGCACTGGTGATAATCGACAACCGCAAGGACCAGCAACGCATCCTTATTGAGCACACGCGAGCATGGAAGGACACCGATGCCGTGCGTAATATTCTGCAGTCGTGCCTGGGCGATGTGTTGCGCAAGCACTACAACTTAGGGCTGCGCATCGAACCAGTGTGGCAGAAGAACACATTCGAGAACGTGGTGCGTGCCTATGGCGACCGCATCAAGATGGTGGAGTTTGATGTGGGCTACCCGAACATGGGGCGAACCGGCAACAACTTCCTCAATCCACTGAAGGAGTCGCTGATGAACACATATGCCGCCGGAACAGTGAGATACACTCTGCCGAAGCCTTCCGACCTGGGCATCAAGAAGTACAAGAGAAAGAGGGGAGAACCGATAAATCCCGAGGAGGAACCGAGAAAGACGCTCTGCATCAATGGCGACGAGATTGACCCCGTGATGATGGAGATGGCGGAACACTGTCGAGCCAATGGCCGCAACACCAAATTCGGACTGGTGGACGGACATCAAGTGAATCTTATGCGTGTGCCTGAGGCGCAACTCAGACGTATGACGCCCGAACTCCGCAAACTGCACGAGGAGATTGGTGAAGTGTTCAGCAACTATACAGCCAAGCTCAGCGAGCACGTAAGCAACTTCGACGGAGAGGACGACTTGTTCAGCAGGGTGGAGCAGACGGTGATGGAAAAGCTCAACGAACTGAAGTCGGCTGGAGTGTAAATATCAAAACGCAATATTATAAAATGTCAAAACGTCAAACGTCAACTCGATGGAGTCCTCGTTTTTCTTCTGTCCTTAGAGAAAGGTAAAGGAGTATATCGCGCGAGCGCGTAATTAATATTAATATTAAAGTTAAAGGTTAAAGTTAACGTCAAAAATATTTTCCATCTATTTGACGTTTGACACTTGACATTCAATCTTCAAGATTAATCTTAAATATTCAACATTCGGGACAAGGTCGCTTCGACCCTCGGGACAACCATTTCATACGTGCCAAAAAAGTCGTACCTTTGCACCGTGATTCGAGAGAGAATCGCACTCACGATTCCGTCCGCACGCAGAGGCAGGTGCGTACCAAGTAAGTCCCAAGTGAGTCCCAAGTAAGTCCCATTTTTATGCGGACGAGGATGGGAGCCAGAAGGGAAGAGCAAGGGAGACGAAAGGAACGGACATGCCAATGCGGGGATGAGTGAGGTATCGGATTTATTTACTCATTTTTCCCCAGAACCCCTCACTGGTATATCAAACGGGGGGACGACTTATGGCTATTCTCAATGGCATTATCAAGAAGATGACCGGTTCGGCTGGTCAGCTCACTTTCAAGACGGTTAACGGTCAGACCGTGGTTTCGGAAAAGGTGACCAATGTGAAGAACTCACGTACCGCGGGGCAGCAGCGCCAGCGCATGAAGTGGGTGAACGTCATCCACATGTACTCGGGCATCGCTCCGCTCCTGAAGAACGGATTCGAGAAGAAGATGGCGCAACAGAGCGACTACAACATGTTCGTGAAGCTGAACAATTCTGCCGCTCCGGTGTATCTCACCAAGACGGATGCCGACGGTGGAGCTTGCATCGCTGCTCCATACCAAATCACCCAGGGCTCGCTGCCTTCGATTGTAATCAGCGGCGAGGGTGCGGAGGCAAAGACCGATATTGCACTCGGTGAGCTTAGCATCGACGCTTCGACCACAGTGGCTGAGTTCTCTAAGGCGGTGGTGGACAGCAATCCTGACTACGACTATGGCGACCAGCTCTCGTTCTACAACGTATTGCAGCGCGTGAACGCCGAGACGCATATCCCGTACTGCAACTTCTCTGCCAGTTATGTGGTGCTCGACAAGGATTCGGCAGTGAAGCTCTGGGACCTCGTGAACAAGGCTGGATTTGCATCGGTGGATGGCATGCTCGCCCATGGCGACGATGAGGGCGACGGAGTGTTCGCATGGGTTCACTCACGCTATGACAATGGCAAGACTAAGGTCTCTACCCAGTACCTCATCAACAACAACAGTATTCTTGACGACTACAAGACTGACGAGGCCTATGTCATGGCATGCAAGAGCTACGGTGGTGTAAGCAACGTGTTCCTCCAGCCTGATGGCTCGGGCAGCATATCACAGAGCGGAAACGCTGGCTCTAATGGC
>SFMJ01000062.1 GCA_004553095.1 Bacteroidales bacterium | reverse complement strand
AAACTGGGTTTTTAAATCTACGATACGAATCGTTATATCATCATCCATTACCCTTGGCTTATTCGTATCATTTCTTTTTCTGTTTCTATGGAACGTGTTCCGAAACCGGCACATTTTCCTGTTCCAAAATTTCAAAGCCTAAAGTTACAAATTTGTTTTGATATTTTTTGCCATCCGAACCTTTTTTTGTACCTTTGCATCTATATCGGTAGGGTAGTGCCTCTCTTTTTAAGCCTCCCTACTCCCTTTTACCTCATTTTGTAATCTATAATTTATCATCTTATATGGATATTGAAGGAACTATCATTTTAGACCTTCCCCTCCAGGAAGGCACTTCCAGACAAGGCAATGCTTGGAAGAAAAAGGAGTGGGTGCTCGAAACTCAAGGCATGTACCCCAGAAAGGTGAAATTTCATGTCTTCGGCGAAAATCGTGTGCGTGACCTCCAGTTTGAAGTAGGCAAAGCTTATCGCATCTCTGTCGATCTCGAGAGCCGCGAGTTCAACGGCCGCTGGTATACCGACGTTAGTGCTTATTCCGCACAGCCCATCGATCTCTCTGCTCCCGCTCCCATGGGTGGCGCAGCTCCCGCAGCTCCTCAGTCCGCAGCTCCTCAGTCCGCTGCCCCCACTTTCGGTCAACCCGCTGCTCCCACCGTCACTCCCGATTTGGATCCCCTCGGTGGTGGTGATTCCGGCAACGATGACCTCCCGTTCTAATAGATATTGTTAAAGTGTGTCATAATTGAATTGGGCTGTAATGCGATGTGAATCGCAATACAGCCCTCTCTTTTTATAGCTAATTCATCTAATTTATATCTTATCTCCTCTTATCCCGGCGTTCCTATCCCCGGCGTTGCCATCCGGCGTTCCTGTCCCCGGCGCGAATTGGTCCTGTGAGCGAGCTTTAGCTCGCCCTTTTTTTATCTATTGGTGATGGAGGCGACTCCTGAGGTCTCTCGCTTGTAGAGATTGCCGATATTGCTATTGACTTTCGCAGCTCCGCTCGCCTTTACTTCCCCTTTGCCGGCTCTTAAACCCGACGCCGAGATGTGTGATGAACCTGATGCATAGTATTCTGCATTCTTCGCACTCCCCTTGATGTCTATATTCGCCGCTCCGCTCGTTTCGATATCAAGATCTGTCGTGTTGATCGTGCCGCTCACTTTCGCCGCACCCGAACATTCGATTTCTACTTCCTTGGCCTTGATCGTGCCACTTACTGTCGCCGAACCGCTGTTCTTGATCGATACATCCTCTTTCGCCGTGATATTACTCTTGAATGTCGAGGCTCCCGAGTTGCGAAGGTCTATCTCTTTGACACATACCTGATTTACATCGAATTTGCTGGCTCCCGACTGTGCCACGGTCAACTCTCTGTTGGCTTGCGTGATGCTCCCCGAGGTGAAGGTGCTCGAGCCCGACATTCCGATATATTCCAACGATGGTGTGGTTACATACAACTCGATCTTATAGGACGAATTCCTCGCTCTCTTCGGATCTTCTTTGACGTATGCCTGAATCGTATTCCCTAACTGCTTGAGACAGAAGATTCGTGCACCGGCTTCGTTATATCTGACTTTGACTGAGTATTTCGACCCCTGGGTATATTTCACCTGGATCACCGACGATACCTCTATCCTGTTAAAGGCACTTACTTTATACACTTTTTGAGTCATCGTCTCTGCGTTAACTCCCATCGCTGTGGCTATTACCACCAGCATTATCATCAATATTCGTTTTGTCATCTTCATACACTTTTATTTTTTTTGAGTTTTACATTAATTTTCTGAGTTCTCGTTAGTTTAGTGGTTTGTCATCTTTTCTATGACCCACTTTTTATATATATGACACAATTGCCCTCAATTTTGTTACCTTATTTGTGTTAATGTATGTTAAAATAATTACATTTTCCTCCTCTCTCTTCTTTTTTGATCTAAAACAAGTCTCTCCTCGTTTTTCTTTTATTGCTGTTTTATGTTCATTTTGGTCATATAGTGCAATATGTTGCTTTAAGGTGCAGAATGATGCACAATGAAACAAAAGTTTGCTAAAAAATTTAGTTTTAATATCATTTTTTTGACGTTTTTCTTTGTAGTGTGTCCTTTTTTTTCGTATTTTTGCATCATAGAATTTAATTATTATGATACAGACAGGCAGTAAGGAGGTTCCTACAGCCTCCGACGCTTCAGAATTTTCTCGCAATATCGATTTGTTGTTCGAGACCAGTTGGGAAGTCTGCAACAAAGTCGGCGGCATCTATGCCGTCCTTTCCACCAAGGCTCGCGTCCTGCAGGAGCAGTTTGGCGATAAGTTGGTGTTCTTCGGTCCCGATTTCTGGTCGACCGACAATCCTTCTCCCTATTTTAAGGAACGTAAGACCCTATTTAGGTCCGCCGCTTCGCGTCTTGACCTCCCTTGGGGCATTTCTATCCGCACCGGTAAGTGGAATATCCCCGGTTCTCCGCAGGTGGTTCTCGTCGACCCGGGGCAGACTCGCGATCACCTCTCTTCTATCTATGGTGATATGTGGGCCAGGTTTGGAGTCGATTCCCTCCATGCTTACGGCGATTATGACGATTCTTGCGCTTTCTCCGTGGCTGTCGCCATCGTGATGAATGCTCTCGCCGAGTTCCTTAAGGCTGACCAGTCGCGAATCATCGCTCATTTCAATGAGTGGACCACCGGTATGGGGCTCCTTTATCTCAAGACCATCGCTCCACGTGCCGCCACCATATTTACTACTCATGCCACTTGCATCGGTCGTAGCATCTGCGGCAACGGCAAACCCCTCTATGATGAGTTCTATCATTATGATGGCGACCAAATGGCGCGCGAACTTAATATGGAGGCGAAGCACTCTTTGGAAAAGGCTACCGCCCACAATGCAGATTGCTTTACCACGGTCAGCAGCGTTACAGCCGCTGAGTGTCTCCAACTACTCCGACGCCCCGTCGATGTTGTAACTCCCAATGGCTTTGAGCCCGATTTCGTGCCCAAAACTGTGAAGTACAACCGCCTCCGCAAGGAGGGTAGAGCTCGTCTCCTCGCCATCGCCGAGAAACTCACCGGAACCCGGTTCGACGATTCTACTTTCCTGATCGCCACTTCCGGTCGCCACGAGTATCGCAATAAGGGGCTCGACCTGTTCCTCGACAGTATCTCTCAAGTCGACCGTAAACTCCCCGCCGACCGCCCCTCAGTGGCGTTCATTCTCGTGCCGGGTTGGGTCAATCGACCCAACGATCAGCTCGCTGATGCTCTCGCCAATAACAACTCCCTTTTCGGTAGCGATGCCCCCGTCGGAAATGGCTATCTTACTCATTATCTTAATAATGAGGATTCCGATGAGGTCTGCGTGAGAATCCGCCAACTACGTGCCGGTGGTGCCTTCGAAAATGTCAAGGTGATCTACATCCCTTGCTATCTCGATGGCAATGACGGCATCGTCAATATTCCTTATTATGACCTCCTCCCTGCCTTAGACCTCACTATCTTCCCCTCTTATTATGAGCCTTGGGGTTATACTCCCCTTGAGAGTGTTGCGTTCGGCGTTCCGACCATCACCGATAATAAGGCAGGTTTCGGTCAGTGGACTCTCGATAATTTCGCCAATGGCCTCGATAATTGTGGCGTATATGTCGTCGATCGCGGAGATTCGTTCTATGAGCAGACTCGCGATCAGATTGCTGCCGCTACTATCCAATATCGTCAGGAAGACCTCAATTCGAGACTCCATGCTCGCAATATGGCATTCCTCACTTCTGCCAAAACCGACTGGAAGTTCTTCATCGATAGTTATTACAAGGCTTTCCGCATCGCCCTCTCGCGTCGTCGTTAAGCCTACCGATTAATACATAATTCACAAATCAAGATTAATTTAACCAATTTTTTATTCATATAAGACCTTATGAAACTTAAAGTCAGTAACACCAACTATCCCTCGTGGCGTAACATCACTGTCAGCGCCGAAATTCCCAAGGAGCTGAAAGCCCTCGAGGAAATGTCAAAAAACCTTTGGTGGGTTTGGAATAGCAAGGGCAAAAACCTCTTCCGTGCCCTCGATCGCGACCTCTGGCGCAAAGTAGGGGAGAACCCCGTGATGCTCCTCCAGCAACTTAGCTATGAGCGCTATCAAGAGATCCTCGCTGATAAGGAACTCCGCGGTCGTATCGCTGACGCTTATGATGATTTCAAGGAGTATATGAAGGCTCCCATGGACAATAAGATCCCCTCTGTATCTTATTTCTCTATGGAGTATGGCCTCTGCAATTGCCTTAAAATCTATTCCGGTGGTCTCGGTGTCCTCGCCGGTGACTATATCAAGCAGGCTTCAGATAGCCGCGTTAATATGACTGCTGTCGGCTTCCTCTATAAGTATGGCTATTTCTCTCAGTCGCTCTCTATCGACGGTCAGCAGATCGCCAACTATGAGTCTCAGAATTTCGACCAGCTCCCCATCGAGGCTGTAATCGCTGAAGATGGTCAGCCTCTCGTGCTCGAGGTCCCCTATCCCGGCCGCGTAGTTTATGCTAAGGTCTGGCGCGTGAATGTGGGCCGTATCAAACTCTATCTCCTCGATACTGACCTCGATTCTAACTCGCAGTGGGACCGCGAAATTACCCACAAACTCTATGGCGGTGACTGGGAAAACCGTATCAAACAGGAGTATATGCTCGGCATCGGTGGTATCCTTATGCTCAACCGCCTCGGCATCAAGACCGACCTCTATCACTGCAATGAGGGTCACGCAGCTCTCCTGAACCTCCAGCGTCTCGTCGACTATGTCAACAATGACAACCTCCCCTTCAATGTGGCTCTCGAACTCGTGCGCGCATCTTCTCTCTATACTGTTCACACTCCCGTCCCCGCCGGTCACGACTATTTCGAGGAGGCACTCTTCGGTAAGTATATGGGTGAGTTCCCCGCTCGTCTCGGCATCTCTTGGTCTGACCTTATGAACATGGGCCGCGAGAACCCCGACACCAACGAACGCTTCTCTATGAGCGTCTTCGCTCTCAACACTTGCCAGGAAGCCAACGGCGTTAGCTGGCTCCATGGTGAGGTCTCCAAGCAAATGTTCTCCGGCGTCTGGAAGGGTTACGCTCCCGAGGAGTCTCACGTCGGATATGTCACCAACGGTGTGCACATGCCTACATGGGCTGCCTCTGAGTGGAAGGAATTCTATGAGAAGAAACTCGATAAGAATTTCTATGAGGATCAGAGCAATAACAAGGTGTGGAAGAACATCTTCGATGTGCCCGATGAGGAAATCTGGAACATGAGAATGACTCTCAAGAATAAGTTCATCAATTTCGTAAAGAAGGATTTCAAGGAGAAGTGGCTCAAGAACCAGGGTGATCCCACTGAGGTGATCAAGGTCGTGGAGCGCATCAACCCCAACGCCCTCATCATCGGCTTCGCTCGCCGTTTCGCTACTTATAAGCGTGCTCACCTCCTCTTCTCCGATCTCGACCGTCTCGCCAAGATCGTCAACAATGAGAAGTATCCCGTGCAGTTCGTATTCTCCGGTAAGGCTCACCCCGCCGATGGCGCCGGCCAGGGCCTCATCAAGCGCATCACCGAGATCTCCAAGATGCCTCAGTTCCTCGGCAAGATCATCTTCCTCGAAGACTATAATATGATCGTCGCCAAGCGTCTCGTTTCAGGTGTCGACATCTGGCTCAACACTCCGACTCGTCCCCTCGAGGCTTCCGGTACTTCCGGTGAGAAGGCTGAGATGAATGGTGTGCTCAACTTCTCCGTCCTCGACGGATGGTGGTATGAGGGTTATCGCCTCGATGAGAAGGCCGGTTGGGCACTCACTGATAAGCGTACTTTCACCGATCAGGCTCAGCAGGATAAACTCGATGCCGCTACCATCTATTCGATGCTCGAAAATGAAATCGTACCCCTCTATTTCGCCAAGAACAGCAAGGGCTATTCTCCCGAGTGGGTTCAATATATCAAGCGCTCTATCGGCCATATCGCACCGACCTACACCATGAAGCGTCAGCTCGACGATTATATCGATCGCTTCTATCAGCCAGAGGCTAAGCGCTTCGCCAAGCTCGCCAAGAACAATTTCGCCCTCGCCCGCGACATCGTCGCTTGGAAGGAAGATGTTGCCTCTAAGTGGGATTCTATCGAGATCATCTCCAGCGAGTTCCACAACGAAAGCGGTACTCCCGGTGCTTGCCGTGCCGGCGACCGTTACAACGCCAAGGCTGTGGTCAACACCAAGGGCCTCTGCGACTCTATCGGTGTCGAACTCGTGATCTACTCCGAGAAGGATGGCGAAAGCAAATTCCTCCGCCGCGAGGAACTCAAGGTCGTGGCTAAGGATGGCGACGTTTTCACCTACGAACTCAAGGGTGAGCTCCGCAATGCCGGCGTATATCGCTTCGCATTCCGCCTCTATCCCAAGAACGCCAACCTCCCCCACCGCCAAGACTTCGCCTACGTCCGCTGGTTCTAATCCCGGCGACTCCCTAATAGCAAGTCGAATCCAATCCAGTCGACTCCCTAATAGCAAGTCGAATCTAAACCCGCCGACTCCCTAATAGCAAGTCGAATCCAATCCCGGCGACTCCCTAATAGCAAGTCGAATCTAATCCCTGATTCAATATAATCAATCACCCATATATCAAAAGGCTGCCGCAAAAACATAGCGGCAGCTTTTTTATATAGTGCCCTCTCCTCTATCCTCCTCCCCGGGGCCGAAAGGCCCCTTTTGTCTTCGGGTGGCGAGCAAAGCGAGCTTTTGAAAAAAAGGGGCCGAGCCTCTGCAAGGCCCGGCCCCCTTTCGGGTGTATGAGACGATTCTTTTTTATTCCTCTGTGTGCGATTCGGCATATTCCTTGAGCAGACGCTCCTGAACATCGCCGGGCACAAGCTCATAGCTTGCAAACTTCATCGAGAAACTGCTCCGGCCTCCGGTGATTGAACTCAATGCTGTAGAATAGCTCGACATCTCTTTCAATGGCACCTTGGCATTAAGCTTCTCGATGCCATTCTCAGACTCCATACCCATGATGATGGCGCGGCGTCCCTGAAGGTCGCTCATCACATCGCCCATGGTGTCGCCCGGTGTGTAGACCTCAACATCGTAGATAGGCTCCAAGATCTTCGGATTCGCCTGACGGAACGCCTCGCTGAAGGCGTTACGTCCTGCCAAGCGGAAGGAGATTTCATTAGAGTCTACCGGGTGCATCTTGCCGTCATAGATCATCACGCGTACGTCGCGTGCATACGAGCCGGTCAACGGACCCTGCTCCATGCGGTCCATCAAGCCCTTGATGATAGCCGGGATGAAGCGTGCATCGATCGATCCACCCACCGTGCAGTCATACACCACAAGCTTGCCACCCCATTCCAAGGGCACCTCTTGCTTGTCGCGGATCTTTAACTTGAACTCCTGGCTGCCGAACTTGTAGCTGTCAGGCTCCGGCATACCCTCGGTATAGGGCTCGATGATCAGGTGTACCTCGCCAAACTGACCCGAACCTCCCGACTGCTTCTTGTGACGATAGTCGGCACGAGCTGCCTTGGTGATTGTCTCGCGGTAGGGGATACGCATCTCGTCGAACACTACCGGTAGCTTGTCATTGTTCTCAAGACGCCATTTCAATGTGCGGAGGTGGAACTCTCCCTGGCCTTTCACCAAGACTTGCTTCAATTCCTTGCTCTGCTCCACGATCCATGTGGGATCCTCCTCATGCATACGAGTCAAGATCGCCGACAGTTTCTCGGCATCACTCTCGGTGACCGGACGAATTGCTCTGACATATTTCGGTGCCGGATATTTGATGAAGTCGAATTGATAGTCACATCCCTTATCGTTGAGGGTATTGCCGGTGCGCACATCTTTCAGTTTAACCGATGCACCGATATCGCCGGCGCGGAGCTCGTCGATCGGAGTGCGGATCTGGCCGCATACGGTGAAGATCTGTGCCAAACGCTCTTTGCCGCCACGGGTGGCATTCTCGAGGTCTGCACCCGCTTTCAGCGTACCGCTCATCACCTTGAAATAACTTACCTCGCCGATGTGAGGCTCTACCGATGTCTTGAAGAAGAACACCGACAATGGACCCTCTGAGTCGGGCTTCACCTCGACCCCCGCTGTGGTCTCGGGTGCCGGCATGTCGCTCACGAAGGGACATACATTGCCCAAGAACTCCATGATGCGGCGCACGCCCATATCTTTCGCTGCCGAAAGTAGCACCACCGGATAGATCGAACGATCCACCAAGCCCTTGCGGATTCCCTCGCGCATCTCATCCTCGGTCAGATGGCCCTGGTCGAAGAATTTCTCCATCAGCGTCTCATCATTCTCGGCCGCTGCCTCTACCAGGATCTGGTTCAACTCTTGTGCCTTCTCCATCTGGTCGGCGGGGATATCGCTCACGGTAGGTACGCCCCCGTCAGGTCCCCACTCATATTTCTTCATCAGAAGCACATCGATCATCGAGTGGAAGTTCGGTCCCGATTCCAAGGGATATTGAACCTGCACCACTCGCGGTCCGAACGCTTCGCGTAGTTGCTCTAATGTGTTGTCGTAGTCTGCTTTCTCTGCATCCATCTGGTTCACCGCAAAGATCACAGGCTTCTTCAGAGCCGCTGTCGTACGGAAGATGTTCTGGGTGCCTACCTCTACACCATGCTCTGCATCTACCAAGATCAAGCCCATGTCGCATACTCCAAGAGCTGTGTAGGCGTTCCCTACGAAGTCCTCGGCTCCCGGACAGTCGATGATGTTCAACTTCTTATTGTTGAATTCGGCATTGAAAACCGTCGAGAATACCGAGTATCCATACTCCTTCTCAACGGGAAAATAATCCGATACAGTGTTGCCTGCTTCCACTGTGCCACGACGTTTTATAACTCCACACTCGTAAATCATCGATTCTGCGAGTGTGGTTTTCCCGGCGCCCTTCGATCCAAGTAGGGCGATGTTCTTGATTTCGTT
>SFMJ01000061.1 GCA_004553095.1 Bacteroidales bacterium | reverse complement strand
GATTGCATCCCAGTCTTTCCACACCGGCTCGTATCCCATCTCGCGTATCGACTCCGCAACATCCATAGGGGTGCGCTCGTCGGAAACGGCAAACTGCTCCAATGAATCGGGAGCAGTGGCGTAGCCACCCGGGTCAGTCTTGCTGCCGGCACTCATCGAAGTGACCCCGAGTGGAATCATATGATTGCGATATTCGGGGGCTTCGCGCGTGGAGTAGGAGATGTCGATGTCATGGTCGAAAAGACGGAAGGCACAGGTGAGACGTGCCAATTCCCGATCGCTGATAACCACCTTCGGCTGGTAACCGCTCTCGGAGGGACGCATACGGGGAAAATTGACCGAGTATCTCGCTTTCCAATATTTCTTCTGCAAGTAGCGCAGATGTCGTGCCATCATCACCACATCGGCTCGCCAATCCTCCAGACCGAGCAACACGCCGAGCCCGATCTTGTGGACTCCCGCCTCTCCCATACGGTCGTAACCGTTGAGACGCCAGTCATAGTGCGACTTCATGCCCCGTGGATGATATTTCTTATATGCCTCGCGATGGTAGGTCTCCTGGAAACATACCACACCGTTCAGTCCGCTGTGGGTAAGCCGTTCATATTCCACCGACCGCAGAGGCTGAATCTCAATGGTGAGATTGTGGAAGTAGGGCCGACAAGTGCGGAGTGTGCGCTCCATATATTCCACGCCGCAGAGCGAGGGGTATTCTCCCGACACTATAAGCAGATTCTCGAAGGGGCCAAGGCGCTTGATGGCCTTGCACTCCTCTTCGATTTGCTCCATGGTGAGCGTGGTGCGTGTGAAGGGATTGTCATGGTTGAATCCGCAGTAGACACACTTATTGGTACAGGCGTTAGACACATACATCGGGATATACATCGAGATGGTTTTGCCGAAGCGCTCGAGGGTGAAGCGATGGGCGAGTTCCGCCATCTGCTCCAAGTAGGGGTCTGCCGCCTCGGAGATGAGAATGGCAAATTCTTCGGGGGTGAGTGCCTTACGATTGCGCTCTGCCTTGGCAAGCACTCGCCTTACATCCTCATCGCTCGCTTCGGCTACGAGTCGGAGGGTCTCATCCCAGTCATAACTGTCGATGATATCAGCAAAACCATGTCCAAACACCGACTCCCTGTCGGGATCCGATTTCTTCTTGGTGATAATTTGCTCTTCTTTATCTGACATTTCTTGATTCTCCTTATTTATCACATTGATCGGCAATGTTTTGAGAGATGCGCATTGCACAGAAGTTGGGACCGCACATGGTACAGAATTTGTCGTTGGCATCGGGAGCCTCACGACGCGAGTCGAGATAGTATTTTTTTGCTCTTTCGGGGTCGAGCGAGAGGTTGAACTGGTCTTTCCAGCGGAAGTCGTAGCGAGCCTTGCTGAGGGCATCGTCGCGCACTGTCGCACCGGGATAACCCTTGGCGATGTCGGCGGCATGAGCTGCAATCTTGTAGGCGATTACACCGTCACGCACATCTTGCAGGTTGGGCAGGGAGAGGTGCTCTTTGGGTGTGACGTAGCAGATCATGGCTGTGCCGAGCGCCGATATGATCGCCGCGCCGATGGCGGAGGTGATATGATCGTAGGCCGGAGCAATGTCGGTGGTCAAGGGACCAAGGGTGTAGAAGGGTGCCTCGTGGCATGCATCTTTCTGCTTCTCCATGTTGACCGGTATCTTATGCATAGGCACGTGGCCGGGACCTTCGATCAGTACTTGCACGTCGTGTGCCCATGCCTTCTCGGTGAGTTCGCCGAGCACTTCGAGCTCGAGGAATTGTGCACGGTCGTTGGCATCGTGGGTAGAGCCGGGACGCATACCGTCGCCCAATGAGATGGCTACATCATACTTATTGAGAATTTCGCAGATTTCGTCGAAGTGGCAGTAGAGGAAGCTCTCTTGATCGTGGAGCACACACCATTGCATCATGATCGAACCGCCACGCGACACGCAACCGGTGAGGCGGCTCTTCACCAATTCGGCATGCTCGCGGAGCACTCCGGCATGGATGGTGAAGTAGTCGACACCCTGCTCGCACTGCTCGATGAGAGTGTCGCGATAGATCTCCCAGGTGAGTTTGGAAACATCTCCCTTCACCTTCTCGAGGGCCTGATAGATAGGCACTGTGCCCATCGGCACAGGGCAGTTGCGGATGATCCATTCGCGTGTCTCGTGGATGTTGTCGCCCGTCGAAAGGTCCATCAGCGTGTCGCCACCCCAGTAGCAGCTCCACACAGCCTTTGCCACCTCCTCTTCGATGCCCGAGGAGAGAGCTGAGTTGCCGATGTTGGTGTTGAGCTTGCAGGCAAACTTCGAACCGATGATCATCGGCTCGGCTTCGGGGTGATTGATGTTGGCGGCGATGATGGCGCGGCCGGCTGCCACCTCTTCTCTTACAAATTCGGGGGTGATGTAGGTTTCTATGCCGCGTGCTCGATTGTCAAGGTTTTCGCGGATTGCCACATATTCCATCTCGGGAGTGATGATCCCCTTGCGAGCATAGTGCATCTGAGTGACGCGCATCCCTTCGCGTGCCTTGCGAGGCTTGTGAGCGATAGGGAAGCGGATGGCATCGAGCGACTTGTCGTCGCGACGCTGACGACCATACATACTCGAGATGTCTTCTTGCATTTCAGTGTCATGGCGATCTTCGACCCATTGCTCACGCATGCGGGGGAGTCCCTTGTTGAGGTCGATCTCTACTGTCGGATCGGTGTAGGGTCCCGACGTGTCGTAGACCACGATATCTTCGTTGGGATATTCCACACGCTTCCCATCTTCAATCTTGACGGTGGGGTATTGGTGGATCTTTCTCATCGCTACGCGCACTCCGGGGAGTGTGCCGTCGACATATATTTTCTCGGAGTTGGGATATGAGGAGAGGTCGATGTTTTCAATTTTCATGATATGATTCTGATTTATTTATTAAGGAATGAAGTCAGGGGAGAGGTGGCTTGTGCCGATTTAGACACGGTGCCAAGTCCGGCGAGGAATGCTTTACGGCCTGCAATTACGGCATCACGGAATGCCTCTGCCATGGCCACGGGGTCGCCGGCTACGGCGATGGCTGTGTTGACGAGCACGGCGTCGGCACCCATCTCCATGGCTTCGGCAGCATGGGAGGGTGCCCCCAGTCCGGCATCTACGATCACCGGCACGGTAGACTGCTCAATGATGATCTCAAGCAGGTCTTTGGTGATGAGTCCCTTGTTTGTGCCGATAGGAGCGGCAAGGGGCATGACGGCTGCCGATCCCACCTCTTCGAGACGCTTGCAGAGCACTGGATCCGCTTGAATGTAGGGGAGCACCACGAAACCTTCAGCCGCCAACTTCTCGGTAGCGTGTAGAGTTTCGATGGGGTCGGGCATCAGATATTTCGGATCAGGGTGGATCTCAAGCTTGATGAAGTTGGTGTGGAAGATCTCACGACTCATACGCGCGGCGAAGAGCGCCTCGTCAGCAGTGCGAACTCCCGAGGTGTTGGGGAGAAATTGCACTTGGTCGCGGTTGATATGTGTCAACATGTCGTCGGTGGCTTCGTTCATCATATTCACTCGCTTCATTGCCACGGTGATCATCTCTGATCGGGAAGCAAGGATGGCTTCAAGCATCTTCTGCGACGAACTGAACTTGCCGGTGCCGACGAAGAGTCGGGAGGTGAAGTCGCGGTCGCCTATTCTTAATATGTCTGTCATTGCTTTCTTGTGTTATTTACTTGATTGAAGCAGGGCGAGCATTTCGCTCGTTGCTTTTGATATATCTTTTGCATTTGCCAATGCTCCGCTCACGGCGATGCCATGCACTCCCGAGCTGATAAGCACCGGTATGTCATCCATCTCTATGCCACCTACAGCCACTCTGCCGAACTCGAGTTCCATGCGGTCCATCTCGCGGCAAATTGCGCCGATGCCCTCTGCACCGAGGATCGGGGCAAGGTTCTTCTTGGTGGTGGTCTGTCGGTAGGGCCCGATGCCGATGTAGTCGATGTCGATATTTTTCACCGACATCACATCCTCGATCTTATTGGCGGTATAACCGATCACGGCTGCCGGCCCCAGTATATTGCGTGCCTTCAGCGGTGGCATGTCGAGATGCCCGAGGTGAACTCCCCCCACATCGAGGGTTTGCGCCAATTCCACACGGTCGTCGAGGATCAGAAAGGTCTCCGTCTCAAGACAGAGGGGCTTGATCTCGGTGATGACGCGGCTCACCTCTTCGTCGGAGGCATCTTTCATGCGCACCTGCACCCAGCGACACCCTCCGGCGATTACACCCTTTACCTGTTCTACCGGACTGACCGAGGATTCTGTATTTGTGATGAATTGTAACATTCTTTTCTGTTGTCTTAATGTTAGATTGTGGGATATCATCTTGGAGCGTGCTCCTTATTTCCCGATATCCTTGTTATGATTTGATTTTTGCAATCTCTTCTTTCAGATTTGTGATCATACGGTCGAAGTCTTCTTGCCATACATATCCCAGCATTGCCGCGCCATAGAAGCCATGCTCGCGAAGCGAAGCGAAGTGACGCGGCGTGACTCCTCCGAGTGCCACTACATGCTTTCCCCCTATCGTGGGGGCTATCTTTTCAAGGTCGAAGTGCGAGGTGTATCCCGCCTTGGAGATCGAATCGAAGATAGGGGAGAGGGTGACATAGCTGCAAGCGGTGAGATCATCCAGTTCGCTGAGCTTGTGACAGGAGCGTGTGATGGAGAGGGCATTCAACGGAGGCTCCGGATTGCGATGATTCAGATGGACTCCGGCAAGGTTGAACTCGTCGACCAGCGAGAAATGTCCATGCAGACGAAGGCGATGGCGCATGTCGTAGGGGATATCCTCGATCAGATCCTTCACCTCGCGAAGCGTGGAGTCGGGCTTGCGGATATGCACATAGTCTACACCCGATGCAAGTAGCTGTCGAATCTTGCGAGCCTCTTCCGCTACATAACCGGGTGATGTAATCACTATAATAATGAAGCGATCTTGCATATCTGCCGAGGAATTTTGTCTGCCGATAATCTTGCCTTAGGGTGATGACTTATCCTCCGAAGGCTGCTGAGATCACCAATACATCATCATCGTTCTGCAACTTGGTGGTGTCCCATTTGCTTTGTGATATAATCTGTGAATTGATCGCTATGGCTGTGCCTGTCTCATGAACGTTGCGCCATTTCAGCAGGTCGAGCACTGTCATATCGTCTGTAGGTGTGTTCACCACCTCATTATTTAGTTTTATTACCATAATTAAGCTGTTTTTTAGCGGAGATGAGACGACTTCTTTATATTAAATCGACAACGACTTTATATAAAGAATGACTCTATCTTCTATTTCCTAACAAAGTTACTCCAATAAAATCTAATATCCAAATATTGAAAAATTTTTTATATTTTTTTCTGTCGTTTGTTCCACGTCAACAATGATATTCATCAATCCCTAATATAACTATCATTTTGAGACGTTTCGGATGTTGTGGAACAACCCCGGCTATTGTTATAAAAGTTGTTTTATTACTTTAATAATACTGCTTTAATATCCAGTAATACAGTGTGATATAAAAATTATGGTGATTGATATTTCACCCGAAATAGTTAATACACTGAAATTCAGTACAGTAAAAATAAAGTGAGAAATGCAAGAAATTTTTGATTTTTTTTTCTGAAAAATTTGTTATTATTTTGTAATCGGAAAAAGAACCCTCATCATGGAAGACTTAAGAAAGAAATGGAATAGATGCGTTGAGAAGATCCGCTCCAATATCGGAGAGGATCGCTACAACACGTGGTTTTCCAAGATCGAGGTTCAGTCGTTTGAGAATAATAATCTGGTGTTGATGGTTCCTTCTCGCTTCTATGTGGAGAAGCTTGAGGATGATTTCTATGATATTCTCTCGAAGTCGATTTGGTCGGTTTTCGGCAAGAATATCACCCTCTCTTACGATTATTATGTGATAAGCGACGATAAGGAGTCGAAGGTGGCTATCGAGAGCCCGAAACGGTCGCATGTCTTGACCAGCAAGTTGGAGCGCTCGATCATCCAAAAGGCGGAGCCTGAGAAGGCGTTCGTGTTCGATTCCCAACTGAATGATTCTCTGAATTTTGAGAATTATTGCGTGGGTCGCAGCAATAAGCTCCCCTTTACCATCGCAGAGCATATCGCCAACCACCCCGACAAACCCGATTTCAATCCCTTCTTCTTATATGGTAATGTAGGTGTCGGCAAGACCCACCTCGCTCAGGCCATCGGCATACGCATCAAGGAGCGCAATCCGCGTGCTAATGTGCTCTATATCACTATGCGCCAGTTCCAAAACCTTTATGCCAATGCCACTATCAAGAGGGAGATCCCCAATTTTATCAACTGGTTCCAGCAGATGGATTGTATCCTCTTCGATGACCTCCAGGAGTTGTCAAACAAGAGTGGTACGGCAGATGCTTTGTTCCCTATCTTCAATCATCTCCACCAGAATAATAAGAAGTTGATCTTCACTTGCGATCGTCCGCCGATGGAACTCGACGGCATTGCCGATCGTCTTATCGACCGCTTCAAGTGGGGTATCACCGAACCTCTCGACAATCCAGACTATGGACTCCGTGTGGCTATCCTCAAGGCGAAGGCTGCGCGCAATGGTCTCGACATCTCTAACGACATCATCGACCTGATTGCCAAGAGTACAAACGGTTCTGTCCGGGAGTTGGAGGGTATAGTGATGGGTCTTTACACTCACTCGATTACGGAGAATGAACCGATCTCTATCGAGTTGGCACATAAGGTGATAGGACATCTTGTGAAGAAGGTGGAGAAGAAGATAGTTAATTTCGATATGATCGTGGAGAACACTGCCGAGTTCTATCATCTCAATCCCGATGCGATCTTCAGTAAGAGTCGTCTGCGCGACATCGCCGATGCGCGCCAGATGATTATGTACCTATGTCATAAACACACCGATCTCTCGTCGCCGGCTATTGGTGCTAAGCTCAACCGCAAGCACACCACCGTGCTCCACGGCATCTCCACCATCAGCGAGCGCCTGCAAGTAGAGCCCAACCTCACCGAAGTAATAGCCTCCATAGAAAAAATGATCCTCGGCTAATCCCCCGCCCCCGTTCTTTAGATTGATGGGTTCTCCCTTGTCATTTTCTTTTTGGGCGATTGGATTATCAAAAATTTAATCGCTATTTTTTTGTCGTTTCTTATAATTTATATAATTTTACCATTAAATTTTGTGCTATTTTTTAGCTTATTTCGTTAATCTGATTTTCTTAACCAGTTTATATGATTGATTGTAAGTGCGTTGTTAATGATATTCCCGGTCGATGTGGAGTTCATTATAACTTGCTTGTTGATTGATCTGTACTACACTGAATTATCATAACCAAACATATTACTTACCCATGAAAAAGTTTTACTTGGCTTTATTGTCGCTGCTGGCTGTCGTGCCAACTTTGCGTGCCGTTGAACCCTCCGGTACTCTCCCTGTATTGGTGATCGAAACTAAAAATCGTCAGCCTATCGTGTCTAAGGAGGAGTATCTCGAAGGTACCTATTATCTGGATCCTCGTGGCTGTGAAGGTGTAGAGGCATTCGGTTCCGCCGAGAGCCCCTTGCCCCTCCATATCAAGGGTCGTGGCAACTGGACCTGGACTTTCAACAAAAAACCTTACCGCCTGAAACTCGATGATAAGGCTGCTCTCCTGGGCATGAACAAAAGCAAGCATTTCGCCCTCTTGGCACACGCTGATGACAACCGTGCCTTCATGCGCAATGCAACCGGTTTTGAGGTGAGCCGCATGTCCGGACTCCCTTGGACTCCTGCCGACAAGCCCTGTGAGGTAATCCTCAATGGTGACTATATCGGCCTCTATTTCCTGACCGAAACCATTCGCTTCGACAAGAAAAGAGTCAATATGACCAATCCTGATGACACCGTGGATGATTGGCTCGCCGAAAACCCCGACAAGACTGCCGACGACTATCCCTTTACCGATGAGGATTATACCGGCGCTTGGCTCGTTGAATTCGACAATTATACCGATCCCTGCCAGGTGGTGGTCAATTCTCGTCAGTCAGAAGAAGCCGAGCTCTGGATCACTTACAAGTCGCCTGAAGACTATGTCACCAATGCTCACCGCGAGTGGCTTAAAAATGAATTTGATGCCATCGACGAGTTGATCTATGCCGATAATCATGCCGATGGCGCTTGGTTAGACAGAATCGACATCACCGATGCTGCCCGCTTCTTCGTGGTTAACCAGATTATGAACAATACAGAGTCTTATCATGGCTCATGCTACCTCGTAAAAGATAAGGGCGCAGATCAGAAATGGCACTTCGGCCCGGTGTGGGATTTCGGTTCTTCGTTCGTACCCTCTGTTGATGTTTCCTACTGGATCTGGAACAGCGTATTTATCCAGCACTGGATTCAGAGTATGTATGACTGCCCGGAGTTCCAGGCTGAAGTGAAGCGCATTTTCGAGTTAATGGATACCGAAGGTTTCGACCGCATCTTCAACTATCAGAATGAATATGCCGCGCGTATCACCGAGGCTGCCAAGCGCGATGCCGAACGCTGGCAAAGCGACGGATATGGCAATGCCGATATGGAAACTCGCCTCAATGAAGTGCAGAAGCAACTCCAAGATGCTATCAATCATTTCGGATATAAACTCGGTGTCGCCGGTTATGAAACTCTTCCGGTTGATATCTATCTTCGCGGCACTGACGTAGGTGGCTGGGATGCTATCAACAAATATCTCTTCACAGCCACTGAAGATGGCAAATTCGAGCTTTTCGTAGAGCACCTCTCCGGCGAGTTCAAGATTGCCGACAAATCATGGGGCGAAGTCGATCTCGGCAGCAATTCCAAGAGTATCAATATCAATGAAGCCTATCAGCTCGTGTCTATGGGTCCCAATTTGACTCTTGCCAACGGCAGCGCTGACAATGTGAAGATGATCCTTGATTTGGATAATCTCACTCTGACAGTCACCGACCA
>SFMJ01000060.1 GCA_004553095.1 Bacteroidales bacterium | reverse complement strand
GATGAAAAAGAGAAAAAACAAGCCCTCAAGACACCTGAAGAGCAACGTATCAGCCGCCTGCTTAAGGGATGCATCTTCACTCTAATCGGCTTGGGATTGTCCTTGCTCGTTTTCTTTGCTGAAGCCCATAAAAACTTTTTAGTGATAGGATCGATCTCCGCAGCCATTGGTATAAGTTTCCTGATAGTATATTTTGTCACAGGCAAGAGTGTGAAGAGGGAGTCTGCACTCTCCGACTATGATAACACACCCGAGGCGTAATGTAAGGATTCGATGAACCGCGAAGAATACATATCGCTTGTCAAGAGTAGTGAGAAAGGGATCCGTCGCTTCCTCACTGCCCTCTGTTGTGGCGACACGCAACTTGCCGACGACATAGCGCAAGATGCCTTCGTCAAGGCCTACCTTGCCATGGATAGTTGCAAGGATAGTCAGAAGTTTCGTTCGTGGATCTTTCGTATAGCATACAATACTTTTCTGAATCAGCGCCGTTCGCAGCGTGTCTTCAGCGATTATGACGATGCCCTCAATATGACGGCTGAGACTCGCTCTGACGATACCTTCAAGTATCAAGCCCTCTATCAAGCCCTCGCCAAGATCCCGAGCCATGAGCGCACCACCATCCTCCTTTTCTATATGGAGGGGTATTCTGCCAAGGAGATCTCGCAGACCTTGGAAATATCGCAAGAGGCTGTCAGACAACAGTTGTCGCGCGGACGTGTCCATCTGCGTAATATATTACAAACCGCTAATTAGCCCCCTTAAACTATGGAAGATGACAATATAAGAAGTTTGTTTGCCGATTTTGATCCCGACCTCTCGTCGAGTTTTCAGTTTATGGATCGCGTGGAGCGTGAGATCGACAATATGGAGATCGTGCATAAGCATCTGACGGCTCGCCGGCAGAGAAGCCGCATCGCTATGGCTGTCGCTGCTTGTGTCGGATTTGTCGTAGGATTCATGCTGGCTCTTTACATCCCCTATTTCGAGGCTCTGATCCAAGGTGTATCCTTACCTGCGATGCCTGATTTCGTGACTCGTTTTGCCCCCGGTTTCGATGCTATCGCTATGATCCTTTGGGTCTGCATCGGTGTGATTGTGATAGTGGCTTCGGTCGGTTCGTATGAACTGACCCTCTCCCTCCTCCCCTCGGCTCGCCGCAAGGAGTAATCAGGCGTTTCTATGCCGGCTTGTTGCCCTCCATCTCTTGGAAGATGGCGAGGGCTGCCGACACACTCTCCACGCCGGCGGTAATCAGGGAGTGAGTTATTACCCCTCCGACTGTAACATCCTTGAATTGACACTCTTTGAAGTGATGCTGTGCGTATGCCACCACTCGCCCGAAGGCGGGCGAATTGTAGTAGGCACGATTGTCGTCATGTACGAAATAGAGACGCATCACACCCTTCTTCATCACAACTCTCTCTATCCCAAGCCGCTTCGCTATCATGCGTAGCGACACTACTTTTATCAACTCTTCACTCACTGTCGGTATCTTGCCGAAACGGTCGACCAGGTTGGCCCTGAATTCTTCGATCTCTTCTTCGCGATCCATGTTGTCGAGGCGTCGATAGAGCGAGATGCGCTCATTCTCTTGTGGCACATATTCCGGGGGCAACCGCAATTCCATATCCGATTCGATCACCACGTCTGACACAAATTCGTCGCTGTCGCTCACTTCCTTAAATTCGTCGCCAAATTCTTCTGTCTTGAGTTCCAACACGGCTTCGCGAAGTATCTGCTGGTAGGCTTCATACCCAAGGTCGGCAATAAAACCGGACTGCTCGGAGCCGAAGAGATTGCCGGCGCCACGGATGTCGAGATCTTGCATGGCTATGTGGATGCCGCTCCCCAAGTCGGAGAAACTCTCGATGGCATGAAGTCGGCGACGCGCCACTGCTGTCAGCGGCTTGCCGGGAGGCACGAGCAGATAGCAGAAGGCCTTGCGGTTGGAACGCCCGACACGCCCCCGAAGTTGGTGCAATTCGCTCAGCCCGAAGCGGTCGGCATTGTTCACCAAGATGGTGTTGACATTGGGCATGT
The DNA here is from genome assembly GCA_004553095.1 of Bacteroidales bacterium. GTDB lineage: Bacteria > Bacteroidota > Bacteroidia > Bacteroidales > Muribaculaceae > Lepagella. The sequence goes on along the minus strand of SFMJ01000060.1, from coordinate 7,107 downwards.
CGATGCCATTCTCCACGATGGTGGTGGAGAGTAGAATATCGTAGTCTTGATTGCTGAAGTCGATGATCGCCTGCTCGAGTCGCTCGGGGGGCATCTGCCCATGAGCCACCACTATTTTTGCATCGGGCACAAGACGTCGTATCTTCGCCTCAAGCTCGTTGAGGTTCTCGATCCGGTTGGAGACGAAGAACACCTGTCCATTGCGCGAGAGTTCAAATTCGATAGCCTCTTTCACCACATTGTCATCGAGAGTCGAGACACATGTCTCGATAGGCTGACGATTGGCCGGCGGGGTGTTGAGCGAACTCAAGTCGCGTGCCCCCATCAGCGAGAATTGAAGCGTGCGAGGGATCGGCGTCGCACTCATGGTCAGCGTGTCGACATTCACTTTCATCTGCTTGAGTTTCTCCTTGACAGCGACACCGAATTTCTGCTCTTCGTCGATGATTAGTAGCCCCAAGTCTTTGAATTTTACACTCTTGCCGATGATCTTGTGAGTGCCTATGAGGATGTCTATTTTGCCTGCCTCGAGGTCGGCGAGTATCTCTTTTATCTCTTTCGGCTTCTTGGCGCGTGAGAGGAACTCGACCCTCACCGGGAAGTCTTTGAGTCGGCTGCAGAAGGTGTGATAGTGCTGCATGGCAAGCACCGTCGTAGGCACCAACACGGCGACTTGCTTGCCGTCGGTGGCTGCCTTGAAGGCGGCGCGAATCGCTATCTCGGTCTTGCCGAAACCGACATCGCCACATATCAGACGATCCATCGGCTTGCTCTTCTCCATATCTGCCTTGACAGCCTGTGTGGCTCGCATCTGGTCGGGAGTGTCTTCGTAGATGAAACTTGCCTCCAATTCATGCTGAAGATAGGAGTCGGGAGCAAAGGCATGCCCTTGCAGAGTGTTGCGTCGAGCATAGAGCGAGATCAGTTCGCGCGCCATCTCTTTCATCTTCTCTTTGGTGCGCTCTTTCATCCTGTTCCAAGAGCCCCCTCCAAGTTTGCTGATCTTCGGCGGTATCCCCTCTTTACCTCGATATTTCGAGAGTTTGTGGAGAGCATGGATCGACACTAAAACCAGGTCGTTGTTCTGATAGAAGAGTTTGATCATCTCCTGCGGCCTACCATTGACATCGGTCTTGACCAACCCGCCGAAACGCCCTATACCATGGTCGATATGAACGATAAAGTCGCCCACCTCGATCTGGTTGAGTTCTTTGATCGACAGAGCAAGTTTGCCGGCGCGTGCCTTGTCCGAACGTAGACTGTATTTATGGAATCGGTCGAAGATCTGATGGTCGGTAAAATAGCATATCCGGCTCGTGTTATCGACGAAGCCCTCATGGATCGTTGGCCCCACCGGCGTGAATTTGATATCATCGCCTCGATCTTCGAAGATGGTTTTGAGACGTTCTGCCTGATAGGGGGAGTCGGAGAGTATCATGATGCGATAACCCTCGGCGAGCATTCTGCCGAAGGAGTCGGCTATCAAGTCGAAGTTCTTATGATAGAGACTCTGGAGCGTGCAGTCGAATTGCAGTGTGGACTGTGCACCGAAACTTGCCGGAGCATTCCCCGGTCCATAATATATCTGACGCATCCGTTGGAATCGGGCTTCGAAGTCGTCGGCATCGACCACCTTCTGCATGGCATCAGGATCACCCTCGTCGGCTATCAGCGCCGACTGTGAGAATGTCTGTGTGGTTATCTCTTTGATGCGTGAGATTATGTAGTCGGGATCGGAGTGTGCCACCACCGTATCCTCTCCCATATATTCGAGCAGGGAGATGCCGATGGTGGTGTCGCATGTCGAGGCGGGCACGATCGAGATCTCGGCGAGTTTCTCTTCGGAGAGTTGTGTCTCGACGTTGAATGTGCGTATTGTGTCGACATCATTGTCGAAGAAGTCGATGCGATAGGGGAGTTCTCCGGCGTATGAATAGACGTCGAGTATCGAACCTCGGCGAGCGAATTGCCCCGGCTCGTAGACATATTCCACGGAGTCGAAGCCAAGATCGATAAGGCGAGCCACTACCTCCGACATCACCAACTTTTCGCCGGTCTTGATCCGTATGGTCTTGTCGTCAAGTTCTTTACGTTCAGCCACTTTCTCCGCCAGCGCCTCGGGGCAGGTCACTACGCAGCGAAGAGGCCGCGAGGAGGAACGAAGACGCTCCAAGACGTCGGCTCGCAACATCTGAGAGGGGGGATCAACTTGACCATATTTGATGTCGCGCTTATAACCTGATGGAAAGACTGCCACACTCTCTTCGCCCGCTATATTGCGGATGTCGTTGTAGATATAGCCCGCTTCGGTGATGTCGTTGGCGATGATCAGAAGAGGGGATTTGCCCCCTTCGACCATGGCAAAGAACATCGCCGGTGCACTCCCCACAAGTCCGGTCAGTGACATGCGCCGACAAGACTTGTCGCCCAGCAAGGATCGAAACGCTTCTCTGCGAGCAGGTGTCAAGAAGTATTTGCTACTCTCCGATAGGGTCATCGCTTTGTGATGTTTAGCAATTTATAGTAATGGTCGGAGTTCAAGATGGAACGTGCCACATCCAGTTCTTTGTCATCGCGTAGCATATACTCTATTCTCCCCTCGTTGTAATATTTCTGCTCCATAATCTCCGATCCGACCAGGAAGTTCACCATCCTTCGGTTCTTGTCAAGTTCCTGGTTGAGGTCGCGTGTCAAAAGTCGGGCGAGATTGTCGAAACCGGCTTTAATCTCGGGATCGTCGAAGCCATTGTCGGTAGCCGCCTTTTGCAATTCTTTGAGCGAGGAGACAAGTTCCCGCTCATATTTGAAGTCTTCAGGGTCGATGCTCTTTTTGAACTCTTCGAAAGCCTCATCACTGAGCACAAACTCGTCGGGAGAAGCCACATCGGGGTGTGTGGCAAGATATTTAGTGGCGAAGCGGAAGTCGCTGCGATTGTTTATTATCTTGTAAGCGAGCAGGTTGTAAAGATTACTATCGTTCACCACAGAGTCGGGAGCAAGCCCGCCTCCATCGCGCACGATTCTGCCATGCAGGGTCTTGAACTCGCGAGTGAGCGAGTCAGGGATACGACGCACAGAGCCATCTTCGTTGAGGTTGGAGTAGTCGATGGCTTGTATCAGACGCCCCGAGGGGGTGTAGTATTTGCCGGTGGTGATCTTCAGAATGCCTCCGGTGGAGATGGGGAGGGTGTTCTGCACGAGTCCCTTACCGAAACTGCGAGTTCCCACCAATATACCGCGGTCAAGATCCTGGATGGCTCCTGCCATTACTTCGGATGCCGAAGCACTTCCGCCATCGATCAGAATGGCTAAGGGCATGTCGGGGAAGAGGGGCTGGTGGGTGGTCTTATAGGTAGTCTCGGCTATAGGCTCTTTGCGCTTGATGGTCAGCACTTTCGTCCCCTTGGGGAGGAAGTAGCCGAGGAGGTCGATCGCAGGCTCTACCAGACCACCCCCGTTCGAGCGGAGGTCGATCACGATATTCTCGACACGCGGATCGGCTTTGAAACCTTCGAACACGGCCTTAACCTCTTCGGGAGTGCTCTCGATGAAGGTGGAGATGGCGATATAGCCGGTGTTGCCGATCACCTTGCTCAGCGTCACCGAGGGGCGTTGCAACACTTCGCGTGTCAGGGTGACCGTGTAGATGGAGTCGGCGGTATATGGGCGCTTCATCACCAAGTCTACCGAGGTGGAGGGAGATCCGCGCAAGATGCTTGTGACATAGCTGCTCCCCTTGCGGCTCACGTCGATGGTGTCGACGCGAACTATCTGGTCGCCGGCACGTATACCGGCCCGGTCGGCGGGGCTCCCCTTGATGGGAGAGGCGATATAGGTCGATCCTTTATATTCGCTCAGGTATGCTCCGATGCCGCCATACTTGCCCGAGGTGATGGTCTCCAACTCATCTTGATGATCTGAGTTGTAATAGACAGTATAGGGGTCGTAGGCGTTATAGAGACCGCTGAGCGAGGAGTCAAGTATCTTGTCAGCATCGACGCTGTCGACGAAGTTGAGATTGAGCTGGGTCACTATCTCATTGAAGGTAGAAAGGTTGCGTCGCAATTTCGATTCGTTGCTGATCTTGGCGGAGATGATACCCCCCGATGCCCAGAGGATTGCCCCGGTGAGCAGGGTGGTGATGATGGAGGTCGTTTTCTTCATTATGTGTTATGCTTTCTGATCATCGCTCACCGGCGGGTGGGGATAATCGACTGTGTAGTGAAGGCCTCGCGACTCTTTGCGTTCGAGGGCTTGGCGCATCACAAGATATGCTACGTTGATGATGTTGCGAAGTTCGCAGAGTTGGCGTGTGGGCTTGGAGCGACGGAAGAGGTCTTCGGTCTCTTTGTAGAGGATGTCGAGACGATTCCAGGCACGCTTGAGGCGAAGGTCGCTTCTTACGATGCCAACATAATTACCCATGATGAGGTTGACTTCTCGCTCGCTCTGTGTGATGAGCACCATCTCGTCGGGATGCTCAGTGCCTTCGTCGTTCCAGTCGGGCACATCGTTGCGGAAGTCGTAGCCATCGATCAGCGATTCGGTATGTCGCTCGGCAGCGTCGGCATAGACCACAGCCTCGATCAGCGAGTTGGAGGCGAGTCGGTTGCCGCCATGCAAGCCGGTACAACTGCACTCACCCAAGGCATAGAGTCGGCTGATCGAGCTCTCGCCATTCAGATCGACCTTGATGCCGCCGCAGAGGTAGTGGGCTGCCGGAGCCACCGGGATCATGTCGCGCGTGATGTCGATGCCGATGCTGAGGCATTTCTCGTAGATGTTGGGGAAGTGATGTCGGGTCTCTTCGGGGTCTTTATGGGTCACGTCGAGGTAGACATGGTCTGATCCGGCAAGTTTCATCTCAGAGTCGATGGCGCGAGCCACGATGTCGCGAGGCGCCAAGGAGAGTCGGGAGTCATATTTCTGCATAAATTCCTTGCCATGGATATCCTTGAGCACAGCCCCATATCCGCGCATCGCTTCGGTGATAAGGAAGTTGGGACGGTCGCCGGGGTGATAGAGCGCCGTCGGATGGAATTGGATAAACTCCATATCCTGGACTGTTCCCTTGGCGCGATAGACCATGGCGATGCCATCGCCTGTGGCTACCAAAGGATTGGTAGTTGTGCCATAAATTGCACCGATGCCACCTGTAGCCATCACCGTGACACGAGCCAGGAAGGTGTCGACTGAGCCGGTCTCTTCGTTGAGGATATATGCGCCATAGCAGGTGATGTCGGGTGTGCGGCGAGTCACGATGCGTCCCAAGTGGTGAGGAGTGATGATTTCTACGGCAAAGTGTCCTTCGAAAATATCGATATTCTTGTCGGCTCGCATCCGGGCGATAAGGCTCTGCTGGATTTCGGCGCCGGTGTTGTCGGCATGGTGGAGGATACGAAATTCGGAGTGTCCCCCCTCGCGATGGAGGTCGAATGTGCCATCCTCTTTCTTGTCGAAATCGACACCCCACGCCACGAGCTGGCGTATCTGTTCCGGGGCATTCTTCACCACCTGCTCGACTGCGGCAGGGTCGGAGAGCCAGTCTCCCGCCACCATCGTGTCGTGGATATGCTTGTCGAAGTCATCGACCAGCAAGTTGGTAACTGATGCCACGCCCCCTTGAGCGAAGTAGGTGTTGGCATCTTCGAGTGTCGATTTGCATATCACTGCCACTCGGCGTCCATGGGAGGATGCCTTCAATGCGAACGACATGCCGGCGATGCCGGAGCCGATCACTAAGTAATCATATCTATAGATCATCCTTTTGTTTTTTTATGTTGCGGAGCGGCAGAGTCTGGCAGTGCCTCTTCGACCTGTTTCTTAAATTTTAAGTGTTTTGTTGAAGCCAAAACCAAAGCCAAATTCTTAGATATAGGCTTAACTCAGCAAAATTACAAAAAAAACTCCGTAAAAGACGAAAAAAAGGATACAAATGTAGATAGTGGTGCGGAAAGTCATAATTTTGCACTTGCCAGTTGAACCTGCACCCGCCGCTTCGTACAATAAAGCCAATAATATTCAGACTATTCTAAGTTGTGTATTCCAATTTATTTACATAACTTTGCACTACAGGTTAAGGCGAATATCCAAGAGTGGAAAATACGCCGCACTGTGAATTAAATATCGACAAGCGTTTATCTACGCTGATTCTTGACACTCTGAAATTATCGCAAAGTTCGTATATTCACATATAAGCGTGGGCTTTCTTTCGTTGCCGTCCGACTTCAATAGGGCAATGCGAGATGCCTCAGAGTATAGGACGGTAAAGATACGGATTCCTACGCTTTTTTGTAACAAAACAACCCATGCCAACGAGAGGAAGACCGCGGCATTCTTGAACGTATATGAAAATACTCCATGCAAGCGACTTGTTAAAGAGATTTTCAGTTCTTTCATTGTTGTGTTTGACGGCAGTCTGTACGTTTGCCGGACAACGCAATCTAAAAGACCTCGAAAATCTGTTCAAAGGGCTTAATGATGTAGAAGCATATCAGAACGCTGCATCATTCGAGCCGGAGAACTTCCTTAAAACCATTCTCATTTCAGAAAGCACTCCGGGCTTTAATGAAATTGAGGCCAACCTTCTGAAAGAATATAGTCTGGTGGCTCTAATGAGCAATATGCCAGGGAAACCGTTCAATTGCTACTTCGTTAAGGATAGCGAAGGTAAACGTGGCATCGTTGGCTTGGATGGAACGGTTATTGTTCCTCCTCTCTCAGGTCTCATTGTCAACATACCAGTTGGAAAGGATTTCGGTATCCTTCTTATTGGAGAAGTATCTCGAGACACTCCCACTAAGGTGCTCCACGACTGGGCCGCTTATAGGAGAGAATATGGCATCGTCGGCCTCTTTAGCGCTATTGTTACAAATGCCGACAAGCCAAATATAAAGAGTCTCTTTCCCCTTGAAGAATATATTTTCATGTCATTAGGAAGCAAGGGAAATGGAAAATTTGACATTTTCACATTGAAGCCAGTCGGAGATGATGCTCTATGGGGCATTGTTGACATAAAGGGCAAAACTGTACTACCGAATGAATACACTGGTTTCATTCGGAAAGGTCATATTCTTGATAAAAACAATACCGGCCTTTGGGGCAAAT
>SFMJ01000059.1 GCA_004553095.1 Bacteroidales bacterium | reverse complement strand
CTTTTTGTGTGTTTTACAACACAAAGCACTTTGCAAGCTCGCGCTCTATTTGTTGGTTAGGAAGATCGGCTTGGATTCCCTGTTCATACGATCGAGCACAGTCACCGCAAAGGTGTGCCCTCGCTCGCCATCCACCTTGATGCGACTGTAGGGGGTCAGCGCCACTATCGTCTGTGGATCTTCGATATCCAATGTCTCCCCGGGGTAAAACTCATAGACTACATAGCGCACGGCATCCGTCTCACTCGCATGCCTTCCTCCCTGAGGACACTCCCAACTCAAGAATGTATCCCCCTTGCGATCGCGTTCTATCTTCAGCGAGCTGACTGTCTTTGGAACTCTACGACTGTCGCCGTAGGCCGGTGGCAACGCTATCGTGCTCTGATATTTCATAGCCAACGAATCCGCTACCCCGCGATAATTACCCGTTACCCAATAGCCATGCCACCAAATGTTGCCCTGTATGTGTGGCAATTTGCGTGTCAGCCGAACCTTGGTGTCAAGCTCATTGCTGTCATGATTCCCAGGATCTGCCACATCCATGGTGCGCTTCACATCCTGTCCGATATAGACATCCGCTTTGCCGGCATGGTCGTTCCACCATTGCACCAACTTGCGGCTCGGCGCCGCCTGAGTATCCAAGTTCCAATATAGCTGCGGTGCCAAATAATCCACCCATCCCTTCTCTGCCCACATGATAACATCGGCATAGAGGTCATCATAGTTCTGTAGTCCATTGCTCTCACTTCCGCGAGGGTCATTCTTCTTATTGCGCCAGATGCCGAAGGGGGAGATGCCAAACCTCACCCAGGGCTTCAACTCCTTGATGGTGCGGTGCATCTGCTCAATCAGCAGATCCACATTCCGCCGTCGCCAGTCCCCTCGGTTCATACCCTTGCCGAACTTAGCGTAGGAGGCATCGTCGGGTATCGCTTTACCTGAGGCAGGGTAGGGGTAGAAGTAATCGTCGATATGGATCGCATCTACATCATATCGCTCCAAAATGTCGGTCACTATCTCGCAGATGAAGTCGCGATTCTCCTGATATGCCGGGTCGAAAAGTATCTGCCCGTTATAGCGGAAGAAACGCTCCGGGGTCTTGTAGAAGGCATGGTCGGAGGGGAGCACCTCCTTGGCTGTCGATGTAACTCGATAGGGATTGAGCCAGGCATGAAACTCCATACCACGCTTATGCGCCTCGGCAACAGCAAATTCCATAGGATCCCAGAGGGGTGAGGGTGCCTTGCCACGCTTCCCCGTGAGCCATGCACTCCAAGGCTCTTTGTCCGACTTGTATACCGCATCTGCCGTAGGACGCACCTGGAAGATTACCGCATTGCAACCTGCATTCTGCAACTTGTCAAACTGATCGCAGATATATGCCTTAGCCTGCTCGGTGGTCTTGTTCTGCCACTGTGTCTGACCGATGACATGCAACCATGCCCCGCGAAATTCACGCTTCGGGTTGACCGCAAACATACTCGCCGCCACACACATCATAACTCCTAATAAAAATATCTTCCCTATCTTCATCTGTGTTTATATCTTTCAATAGAATTCCCAATCCCCAATTCCTATCTCCCAATTCCTATCTCCTAATTCTTAATTCCTAATTCCCTCCCCGTGACTCCGATGCCGAAGAGGGCGAAGTCATAGATTGCCGGATCGTCGGGGCGTAATTCTCTCATCGCCGCGGTCAGAAGTTCGACGCTCTTACGGTCGTTGGCCTTGCGCTCGATGAGTCCCAAGTTGCGGGCGGTATTGCCCACATGCACATCCAATGGGATATAGAGTCGGCTCTTGTCGATGCTGCGCCATATTCCCATATCCACCACTCCATCATCGCGCACCAGCCAGCGAAGTGCCATATTCACACGCTTCAACGCCGTGGTGCGAAGATTCGTCGGCAAGCATTGCGGCGAGTTCGTGCCCCCATTGACACCACTCACCACCCTCTGCATCTCTTCGACAAGTCGCCATGCCGGCATCGGATCTTCACCTACGCCATGCGCCAGTGCGAAGTCGTCGAGCGTGCCATAACGCCGGTAGATCTCGCGCAGTCCCCGCAGATACCACTGCAGGTCGGAGGCAAAGAAGGTGCGATGGATATTGTGTCGCGACGGCAGATCCTCATATCCCTCTTCCATCATATAGCGGTAGGGCTGATGATCCATCAGTGCAAGCATCCGGTCGGCATCGCGAAGTATCATCGGTCGACGTCCCCACGAGATCGCCGCCACCAAGAGCGATACAATCTCTATGTCGCGCACATCATCATAGCGACGAGGAAACTGCACCGGGTCGTCGACGATGAACTCCCGAGTGTTGTTGCGTGCCACCTCCTCATCGAGCAGAGTGATTATATCTCGACTTATCATTGTTGCTGATTGCGGGGTAGATGGCTTTGTAACTCTGCCGCTACATCGGGACGTACCGTACGTACGGTCGAGATGAATGTGGAGTCGAATGCCTCCCGACATTGAGGCAAGGAGTCGTAGACACTTCTCTCGCTTGCCGCCTCTACCAGAAGCATCTGTAGCTCGAAGGTGTCTTTGACCTCTCGATTCACAAAGCGACGTGCTGCATTGCGGGCTCTTTCTCGAGCCTGCTCGATCTGCTCGACGCTAACTTGATTCTCTGCTTTGCCGCCGCCACATGAGTATGAGATAGTGGCTATCAGCGTAATCGTGATAGCCACTATGGTGCGATTCAGGGTTCTTTTAATTCTTTGATTCATTGCTTATTTTTTACCATATAGTGATTCCCACCAGCGTGGATCTCCTTGCAGGTATTTGGCGAACCATGCCATAATCGTGTTCTGCCATGCCTTGCGATTCTCCACTCCGGCTATCACATGGTTTTCATTTTCTACAGTGATAAATTCAACGTCACGGCCCAAGATCTTCAGCGCGTTGAAGAGCTGGATGCTCTCGCCGATGGGCACATTCGTGTCGACCGTGCCATGCAGCAACAGCAGCGGAGTGTGGATCTTATCGGCGTTGAAGAGGGAGCCTTGACGTGTGTAAAGGTCGGGATTGCTCCATGGATAACTCTTGGCGGCTGCCACCGAGTTGTAGCTATAGCCCCAATAGCCCTCTCCCCAATAGGAGGTGACATTCGAGATGCCGGCATGCGACACGGCTGCCGCGAAGATGTCGGTCTGTGTCTGAAGGTATTGTGTCATAAAACCGCCATAGCTGGCACCGATACATCCCACCTTGCCGGCATCGACATACTCATGGTCGGCGCAGAATTTCTTCGTGCCTTCGATGATCTCGTCGGCTGTCCATTTGCCCCATGCATTGACATGGCGTGCCGAGAATTCCTGACCATATCCGGTCGTGCCGCTCGGGTTGATGACATATACCACATAGCCGCGAGAGGCAAATACTTGCGGACTATAGAGATGATAGAAGGTGGCTGTCGAGGGTGAAGTGCCGCCATAGTAGTAGACGATCAGAGGATATTTCTTGTCGGCTTGGAAGTCGGGAGGAAGACACATCCAGCCATCGATCTCCGAGCCATCTTGGGCGGTAAATTTCCAGGGCTCCATCTTGCCGAACTCTACGTCGCTGAGCCATTCTTTCAGTGGATTGTCGATCTGACGAGATTTCTTCTGCTTGGTGTTGTAGAGCCAGACTTCTCCATCAGAGGTGAAGGAACCGCCCCGATATGCCAAGTAGAGGGCATCTTCGCCACCCATGGCGATGCCTCTGACGAAGGGCACGCTGCTCTCCAATTCGTCGATACTGCCACTCTTCGGGTCGAGTCTATAGATATGGCGCTCAAAACCCTTCTCGCCGACGAAATAGATCTTGCCATCGACATGATTCCAGATGACATCACCCTCGACTGCCGGGTCAAAGTCGCGGGTCATGGCTCTAACCTTGCGGTCGCTGATGTTCATGATATAACCCTGCACGTCGAAGTCGTTGCCGATCTCATGAGGGGCATAGTTCGCACCGATGCCGCCGAAGGCATCCGGCCCGGCGCAAATGAAGAGCTCTGTGGCTTCGGGTGAGTAGATGGCCTTGCCAAGTCCGCCCGGGAAGTCTCGGATGATTGTGTCGGTGGCGAGCGTGGTAAGGTTCATCTCCATTAGAGTGCTGCTATAGAAGGGATATCGGTCGGGTGTCTGACGGGTGGAGCAGATGAGCATCTTCTCTCCCCGGCGATCCATATCATAGATATAGGTGCTGAGTCCGCCGTAGGTCAGTGGCGTTGTGACGCGGCTTCGGGTGTCGTAGCGCATGATATAGTAGCGGTCGTCATCGCCCGGCTGACGATTGTCAGGTGTGCTGTAACGATGCATCGGCCCTGCCTGCTTGCTCCCCTCGGCCCTCTTGTAGTAGTAGAGATAACGGCCATCGGGTGAGAATGTTACATTGCTGTCTGGTATGCCGTGAGCAATAATCTTGGTCTGCATGGAGGGCACTTCCGTGCGGTAGATATCCCACGCCCCCTGTTGCGACACCATGGCGTAGAGGGCTTGGGTGTAGGGGATCCATCCATCGGCATTGATACCTTCGGTGATGACCTTGCCGGTGGCACTCTCCACCACCTTGGTGACATTGACACGCTCCTGGTCGCTTACTACTTGCTGCTCTTTGACCAGCAAGTATTTACCATTGTCGGACATGGCGATACCATTGGCGCGAAGTCCGCCGATAGCCTCCATCACGCCGGCACGGCGCGGCAGAGTGGCGGATGTTTTCACTTCCACATCCTTATATTCTTCGTCGGCCACAAATTCGAGCTTGAACTCTGCCGCCGACGGGTCGTCAGCACTGCTCAGCAGGTCGACACGAAGGTCGTAGGTGGTCTCCGGCAGCAACTCGATAGCGGCTGTTATGTCGCTTGCCAACGAGTCGGCTGTGCTCTTGGTGGTTAGGGTCTTTCCATTCACCTTGATGACTAATCGCGAGGTGGAGTTGGCGATAAGTTTACCCTTGGCATAGCGGTCGGCACGTATTCGACTCGCATAACTGAGAAGTCGGGTCACTCCCTTCTCCAGAGCCGGAGTCACTACGCCGCTGCTGTCGGTAGTTACAGTCTCCCATGCCGCCATCTCTTCTCCGGTGGCATTCCCCCTCGATTCGAGCAGATCGTCGATCTTGAAGGGGTTCTCGCGCTCGGTGGAGTCCGGACGCACCGGCAGGATTATTCGCTCTGCCGGCGCTTGGCGATATTCTCTGATCGTGATGGCGGAGGCTGCTATCGCTGTCGCCATCATCGCCGCTACACTCGCTGTGATTATGGTTCGTTTGCTCAACATGTTTGTGTTCCTCTGATTTTTTTGGATGATTGGTGTTAGATTCTTGGCAGGAGCATAAAGCTCCCTGTCGTTTTGCTATTATTCTGTGGGCCGCTCGAAGGCTTCGATCGATTTGACCTTCATGTGAAAGATCAGATCGCTATATGGCTTGATATCGTTCTTGCCGGCTACCCCATATCCTACCGACCAGGGCATTACCACTGTGGCACTGTCGCCTACATGCATCGTGGTCATAGCGATCCACATTCCGATGATGTTGGAACTCGGAGTGCTCTGATATACACTGTCGGTTCGGGCGTAGGAGGAGTCTAACAGTGTCCCCTCGATGTCTCTAACTTCATACTTGATGTTGACTGTAGAGTTGGATTTTGCCACCAAGGAGTTGGCTGTCAGTGTGCGGTCGTTGTGCCACTTGATATAAACCGAACTAAGTGGCGCCCATTCGGGCGTCACCTTCTCATATTCTTTGGTATCGATATTGGCGATATATTCGTCGTTTTGCAGTTTCCAGTCGTCGTAGTTCTCTTCATTGTCGTCCATACACGATGTGAAACATGCACCGGCTGCAAGCACCGCCAATATCGGTAATATTCTTTTTCTCATATATTTCAGAACGCGCTCTTAAAACTTCACTTCGGGTGCTTTCTCGGCTCCTGCTTCGGCTTTGAATTGCGGTTTCTCTTTGAAACCGAACCATCCGGCATAGATGTTGGTAGGAAATTTCTTGATCGAGGTGTTGAATTCCGCTACTGCCTCGGTGTATCGCTTACGTTCCGTGGCGATACGATTCTCTGTCCCTTCGAGTTGCGCCTGAAGGTTGAGGAAGTTTTCGTTGGCTTTCAAGTCGGGATATGCCTCAGTCACAGCCAAGAGTGATTTCAGCGCACCGCTCAGTTCTCCCTGGGCTTGCTGATATTTTGCCAAGGTCTCTTCGTCGAGGTTGTCGGCGTTGAGGGTAATCGAGGTCGCTTTGGCGCGTGCCTCCACCACCTTGGTCAGCGTCTCCTCTTCGTGAGTGGTATATCCCTTGACGGTATTGACCAAGTTGGGAATCAGGTCGGCGCGACGCTGATATTGATTCTCTACTTGTGCCCAGGCCTGATTGACTTGCTGTTCTTGCTCTACAAGGCTATTATAGTTGCACGATGTCAAACTCGTGGTGGCTGTCAAGATGACAACAGCCATAATGATTCGTTTGATGATCTTCATATTCTTCTTATTTTTTAGAGGAGTTTGCGGAGTAGGCTGTTGAGGCTTACCTTGTCGCCGAGGATGCCGGCGAGTTCGTCGACGCTGACACGCTTCTGCTCCATAGAGTCACGCTCGCGGAGTGTCACGGTGTTGTCTTCGAGTGTCTGATGGTCCACGGTGATGCAGTAGGGGGTGCCGATGGCATCTTGACGACGATAGCGCTTGCCGATGGAGTCTTTTTCGTCATATTGGCAGGTGAAGTCGAAGCGAAGCTTGTGCTGGATCTCGCGTGCCTTATCAGGGAGTCCATCTTTCTTGACCAAGGGGAGTACGGCGCATTTCACCGGAGCCAAGGGTGCCGGGAAGTGGAGCACAACGCGGCTGTCGCCATTGCCCAAGTCTTGATGCTCGTAGCAGCTGCAGAGCACGCTGAGGAACATGCGGTCCACGCCGATCGAGGTCTCGATAACGTAGGGTACATAGCTCTCGTTGAGCTCCGGATCGAAGTATTGGATCTTCTTGCCCGAGTATTTCTCATGCTGCGAGAGGTCGAAGTTGGTGCGGGAGTGGATTCCCTCCACCTCCTTGAAGCCGAAGGGCATCTCAAACTCGATGTCGGTGGCTGCGTTGGCATAGTGTGCCAATTTCTCGTGGTCGTGATAGCGATATTTCTCGTCGCCGAGTCCGAGGGCTTTGTGCCATTTCAGACGTGTCTGACGCCAATGGTCAAACCATTTCAGCTCCTCGCCGGGGCGTACGAAAAATTGCATCTCCATCTGCTCGAACTCGCGCATACGGAAGATGAATTGTCGTGCCACGATCTCATTGCGGAAGGCCTTACCGATCTGCGCGATACCGAAGGGTAGACGCATTCTGCCCGTCTTCTGTACGTTCAGATAGTTCACGAAGATGCCTTGTGCTGTCTCGGGTCGAAGATAAACTTCCATCGCACCATCGGCGGTCGAGCCCATCTCGGTCTTGAACATGAGGTTGAACTGGCGAACGTCGGTCCAGTTGCGTGTGCCGCTGATCGGGTCGACGATCTCATAGTCGAGGATGATCTGCTTGAGCTCTGCCAAGTCGTTGGCATTCATCGCCTCGGAATATCGACGATGCAATTCGTCGCGTTTGCCGGCGATCTCCAACACTCTGCCGTTGGTCTGACGGAACATTGCTTCGTCGAATTTGTCGCCAAAGCGCTTGGCTGCTTTCGCCACCTCTTTGCTTATCTTTTCATCAAATTTAGCAATCTCATCTTCGATCAGCACATCGGCACGATAACGCTTCTTCGAGTCTTTGTTGTCGATCAATGGATCGTTGAAGGCATCTACGTGGCCCGAGGCCTTCCAGATGGTGGGGTGCATGAAGATTGCTGAGTCGATTCCCACGATGTTGTCGTTGAGCATCGTCATCGCTTCCCACCAATATCTCTTTATGTTGTTCTTGAGTTCTACACCATTCTGACCATAGTCGTAGACTGCAGACAGTCCGTCGTAGATCTCACTCGATTGAAATACAAATCCATATTCTTTGGCATGCGCCACGATTGTCTTAAAGACGTCTTCTTGTTTTGCCATTGTTCTGACTTTATCGTTTGTTCTTGGTTTGTTTGCCGTTTTTTTACACACACCACGATTCGGACTTGTCCGGCCCGAATCGTGTTAGAATGCAAATTTAGCAATTTTATTTCATTACTCCTTGTAATTCACATTTTTTAAGAGCATCTATGTGTCATTTTTTTGCTTAGAGCGCGTTCCTTAAATTTTTGAGGTCGTAGAGGCGGATATTTTTTTGCTCTTACTTCTCTTGATAGAGGTTTTTGATCGATCCCAACGATGAGAGTACGCCGGAGGCTTCGTAGGGGATGTAGATGGTCTTGGAGTCCTTGCCGGCGGTCATCTCCTGGAGGGCGGCGATATATTTCACTGCCAGCATGTAGGTGGCAGGATCGGTCTTGGTGTCTTTGATGGCTTCGCTGACGCGGCGGATGGCTTCTGCCTCTGCCTCGGCGCGCAGGATCTGGGCTTTCGCCTCTCCTTCAGCACGCAGGATCTCGGCTTGTCTCACTGCCTCGGCGGCGTTGATCTCCGATTCGCGTTCTCCCTCCGATCGCAGAATGCGTGATTTCTTCTCTCCCTCGGCGTTGAGGATCTCTGCACGACGATTACGCTCGGCTTGCATCTGCTTCTCCATCGCCTCTCTTACACTCTCCGGTGGGGTGATGTCTTGCAATTCGACACGATTTACTTTTACGCCCCATTTGTTGGTCGCCTCGTCGAGGATAGATTGCAACTTGGAGTTGATTGTGTCGCGGGAGGTGAGGGTCTCGTCGAGCTCAAGTTCGCCTATCACATTTCTCAGTGAGGTCTGTGTCAGTTTCTCAATCGCGTTGGGAAGGTTCTCGATCTCATATACCGCCTTCTTCGGATCGACGATCTGAAAGTAGAGGAGGGCGTTGATCTCGGTGGTAACGTTGTCTTTGGTGATCACCTGCTGGGAGGGGAAGTCGTAGACTTGCTCGCGAAGGTCGATCACTGAGGTTGTCGACATGGTGACGTAGGTGCTTACGCCGCGATAGCTCTCCACCTTGCGGATATACATCTGTTTGGGCTTGTCGATGAAGGGCCAGATCAGGTTGATGCCCGGAGGCAATACACTGTGGAAACGCCCTAAGCGTTCGATAACACGTGTCTCCGATTGAGGCACGATCACTATACCTTTCACCACAAGTATCAGCACGATGAGTGCCAATATGCCAAGAAATATCAATGTTCCCATATTTTTATCGTTTTAAGGATTTATAACTCACACTCTCTCCACAGTAAGCACAATCGAGTCGTATGCCACCACCCTGACACGGTCGCCGACTGCGAGTCGGTCATAGTCGGCGGTGTGGGCTTGCCAGTTGTCGCCATCGATCTTGATGCGGGT
>SFMJ01000058.1 GCA_004553095.1 Bacteroidales bacterium | reverse complement strand
TTCTTAAATTGATGGAGTTGTTGCCATGTATGGTAGCAACTCTAATTTTTTATTTAGAGCGCGTTCCTTAAATTTGACCCATAAGTCAAAATTTAAGGAACGCGCTCTATACTCCCTATTTTATAAATTCTCTCCCTGCTCTTACAGGATAGGCGAGATGAGGCGTATCACTGACTCTATCGAGCGTTGTATCAATGGACGTCGATGCCAGGTGGTGTAGGTGAGTTTGGTGCAGTGTGCCATATCTTGGAAGAATATCTCGCGCATCTGCTTGTTGACTTCGCGATCGTAGATCCAGAGATTACATTCGAAGTTGTTCTCGAAGCTGCGGAAGTCGAAGTTGGCAGAGCCGGCGGTCACTATATTGTCGTCGATTATCATCGCCTTGGCATGGAGCATACCGGGGTTGTAGAGATATACTTTGATGCCGGCCTTGAGACATTGGGTCAAGTATGAGAATGAAGCATAGCGCAGGAGGTCGGAGTCGCTGCGTCGTGGTATCATGATTCTGACATCGATCTTTGAGAGGGCTGCCGCCTCGAGGGCATGCATCAGTGCGTCGGTGGGCAGGAAGTAGGGGGTCTGCACATAGATGCATTTAGTGGCTGAGGAGATGGCTTTGAGATAGCAGAGTGCGATGTTGTCCCATTGGGAGGTCGGTCCGGAGGTGACTAATTGCATGCCGACATCACTCCTGATCGTTGTCTCGACGAGCTTGGGAAAGTGCATCGGATATGTCTGGTTGCGGAAGTTCCAATCGACCACGTAGGAGAAGAGGAGTGACTGCACGATATCCCCCTCTACGCGGAAGTGGGTGTCGCGCCACACCTTGCCGATATCTCCTTTCACCACATAGCGGTCGGCGATGTTCATACCGCCGATATAGCCTATCTCTTCGTCGATGATCACGATCTTGCGGTGGTTGCGCCAGTTCACTCGGTTGGCAAAATGTGGGAAGGTAACCTTGAAAAAGGGATGTGTCTCTACTCCCCCTTCGCGCATCATCTGAAAGAATTTCTTGCTCGCGCTGAAACTCCCCACATGGTCGTAGATCACCTTGACATCGACTCCCTCTTTGGCCTTGCGTATCAGCAATTCGGCGATGTCTTGACCCAAGTTGTCGTCCATGAAGATGTAATATTGAAGATAGATCGAGCGCCGGGCTTCGTTAAGGTCTTTCTTGAGTGATGCAAATTTCTCTCGCCCGGTCGTGAAGATTTTGATCCGATTGTTAACCGTATAGAATGAGGAGGAGATGTTGCGTGCCAATTTCACCAAGTTGCGTTCCGGCCGGGAGAGATTGAGCGAGTTCAGATCGACTAATTTTGGCGCCATATTGGTGATCATCTTCTGCTTATTCATTCGCGAGATCATGCGCTGGCCCCGCAGACTGCGTCCGAAGAAGATGTAGAACACCAATCCGATGACCGGCAGAAATATCAAGGCAATAATCCAGGATATCGATCGGATCGGATTGCGGTTTTCTTTCAAGATCACCACTATACAGCTGGCGATGGTCAGTATGTATAAGAACATCGTTATTACATATAACCACCAATTTATATCTTTCATAGTCGGTCGGTTTTAGAGCGCTCTTATGGTTTCTCAGGGTGCTGGCGCAAGTATTCTTCGGCGGTGAATTTCAGCTCTTCATACCAGCTTTCGCCAAAGCGGGCTATCAGAGGCTCTTTGAGAAATTGGTATGCTCGGAGTCCTAATTTTCGGCCCAACACTTCTGCCGGGCGGCATATCTTCCAGCGGTGGAGGTTGACCGCCGTAAATCCGTCATATTCTTTGAGCCTTACCGGGTATAGCCGGCATGATATAGGCTTTACCATGTCGATTCGCCCCTCGCGATAGGCTCGCTCCAAGGCACAAAGACACTTCCCTCCCGGGGCATAGCAGGTAAAGACGCAATCGCGACCATCCACGATCTGGGTCACCAAGTCCCCCTCGCAGTCTACGTATGACACTCCCTCCCGGTCGATCATCTCAACAGCGCGAGGCAATAGGTCGCCTCTGACAGAATCCACCACCTCTTCGATGCGTCGCGATTCCTCTTCTGTCACCGGCGCTCCGGCATCTCCCTCGATGCAACATGCTCCCAGGCAGGCATCCAAGTCGCAACAGAAATATCGCTCCACAAGATCGAGCGATACCAGCGTATCTCTTATCTGTAACATTTCTTTTCCGTATCTTTTCTGTTCTATTTATTCTTTTTCTTGAATCCGAATGCCGATCTTTACTCCATCTGTAGGATGCGGTAACTGATCAGTCGGTCGGCACGCGCCCCCGGAGGTCGGAAGTATACGGCGATCCCATATTCGTTGAGGGTCTCATATTTGTCTCCTTCGATGGTCGATGTGGAAATCTCGCCGGTCTGCCGTGAGCGTGTGACATACTGATAGTTGTATGCCCCCTGCTTCAGTGGCACTTCCGCCACATATCCTCCGACGCGATGGTCGTAGGTCAACTGATTCTCTTTGTCCATACGGTCGTGGGTAAATTCTCCATCCAAGTAGATGTCGTAGGAGGGCAGCTCGGGACATTCCAGCAGGAAGTGCACCGTGATGTAGTCTGCCCCGATATCGGAGTCGGTCGAGTTGTATTCTCGCACCAAGAATCTGCCATGTTGGGTCTGATCATAACTATAGCTTGCCGATTGTCGCGGCTCGTCGACTTTGAGCCATACATGGTAGTTGCTCCCCATATATCGCAGAGAGTCTACTCGCATCCCCGGGAAGGAGTTGCTCACCGATTCGAAACGCCGATATTCGTTGCTCGCCCCAAACACCAGGTCGTTTAAATGCTCGTAGATTATCTTGTCGCCCGAAACTCGCAATGGTGTCATGATGCGCCGCTTGGTGGCTTCTCGATTGTTTTGAGTCACATACACGATGATATCTTGATAGGGGTTGAACTCCCCGATGCCTTGGCAGTCGATCTCAAATGCCAGTTGCTGCCAGTAGGTGTTGTGGCCCATATCGGTGCGTGATGTCACATTCCCTTCGATCCGGGCTCTATTCTCGGTGACCTGAAATCGTGTCTGAAGCAATGTCTCTTCAGGCCTCTCCGGATCGTATACTTGCAGCAGGTAGTTGCCTGAGTGCTTTATCTGAAGTTCTTCGTTGGGAAATGCAATCAGATAGTTGACATAGTGCACGAAGGTGGCGGTGGAGTAGGCATAATCTTCGATGCGCACGGAGTTGAATCCCTCCAAGTATTCCGATTCTATCAGACGAGAGGGTTGCCAGTCGGCATCGCAGTGTATCAACCGATATTCCAAGTAACTATTATCTTCGCCGATTTCGTCGAATTTCACAAGGATTCGGTCGTTGGTGCCGAGACGGATCACCGGTGGCGACATGAAGTTATCTTCCACCTCGGTCTTCAGCGTGCGGAAGCGCCGGTCGAAGATGCCTGTAGTGGTATCCACCTCGCTGCGGAGTGTGAAGAGTGTAGCCACTACCATCATATATGTCAAGAACGTTCGTCTCATAATTTTTCAAAATTCAAAATTCCTATCTCCTAATTCTACCATTCTATTGGTGTCATGCCATGCTCGGTCAGGTAGCGGTTGGCTTGCGAGAAGTGGCGGTTGCCGAAGAATCCTCGGTGTGCCGATAGGGGAGAGGGGTGGGGTGAGGTCAGCACCAAGTGCCGGCTACGGTCGACCATTCCACCCTTGCGGATGGCATCCGACCCCCAGAGCAGGAAGACGAGATGATCCCTGCGCTGTGCCAAGAGGCGCACTGCCGCATCGGTAAATATCTCCCAACCCATCCCGGCATGTGACTTCGGCTGATGCTCCCGAACGGTGAGGGTGGCATTGAGCAGAAGTACTCCCTGACGTGCCCAGCGCGATAAATCTCCATTCGATGGTATTGGCGCTCCGACATCATCATGCACCTCTTTAAGGATGTTGCGTAGCGATGGGGGAAACATCACCCCGGGATTCACCGAAAAACACAACCCGTTGGCTTGACCCTCACCATGATAGGGATCCTGACCGATGATCACCACCTTCGTCTGACTGAATGGCGAGGCATCGAAGGCTGCGAAGATACGTCCCGCTGCCGGATAGATGTGTTGATTCGGATCGCCATATTCCGCTCTGACTCGCTCGGTCAGCGCCTTGAAATATGGCTTCTCGAACTCTTCTGCCAAGACTTCTCCCCATTCCTTTTCGATGCGTACATTCATATTCTGCAACTTTTTTTATCCAATTTTCGCCAAATATAGTGATTATAATCGAAAAAAACATTAAATTTGCACTCCAAATAGCCTTTTTGTGCAGTATTATCATTGTTTAGACAATATTAAGTCGACATAGTTCAATGAATATAATGCTCCCATATTCAATGAACAAAATGTTCCCATAGTTCAATGGATAGAATATCGGATTCCGGTTCCGACGATTGGGGTTCGACTCCCCATGGGAATACAGTGAGGGGATGTATCATAACGATACACCCCCTTTTTTCGTTTTTGTTGGTATCAGTTTTTTGCTGACCTGATTTTTTGTTGGGTCGGGTCTTTTTATTTTTCGCGGGCGAGGATTAGCGCGGAGTAGGGGGGTAGGGTCATCTTGCCTCCCTTGGTGGCGCCGAGGTCGCCGGTGGGGGAAATCTTACCCTCTGCCACTACGATCTTCCAGTCTCCCTTCTTGATGTTGACGCTCTGTGACTGACTCGAACCGTTGAACACTACCTTAATCTCTTTCCAACTGTCGCCGTTGGCATTGTTGAGCAGCGAGTAGGAGATCAAATTGGGGGTCTTGGCAGAGTCGATCTTGTCAAATTTCAGGTTCTTAGCGATCTCGGCGGCTGTGGTCATGCGGAATGCCGGATGTGCCTTGCGCAGAGCGGTAAGTCCCTTGTAATATTCGAACTGATCGTGATATTTAGCCTTGTTGCTCCAATCGATGGCATTGATCGAGTCGGGACTATTGTAGGAATTGTGCACTCCCTTCTTGTCGCGGAACACCTCCTCACCGGCAAACATAAAGGGTGTGCCCTGCGAAGTGAAGACGATGGTCTGTGCCAATTTGGCGGCTGCCAACATCGATTGCTCGCTCTCTCCCGCCATCGAGATGCGCAGTTTGTCGGTCAGACAGAGGTCGTCGTGACATGATACATAGTTCACCACCATCTCGGGCGAATCGGCGTATGCGAATTTGGAGTTGTTACCCTTGCTGTAGTCCACCTGCGGATGGCTCGTGGCGGCTACGATACCGATCTTGACGGTCTCCTCCAGTCCCGGTTTGCCGGTGGCAAATCCGCGGTCGGCAGCGTTGGTATAATGTCCCTTCACCGCGTCACGAAGGTCGTCGGAGAAGACGGCGATATCCTTCATCTTGCTTACATTCTCCTTCAGCGCACGTCGCTCCGGTTGCAGAGGTGAGTCGCCGGCTGTCCATCCCTCGCCATAGACGAAGAGCGAGGGGTTGATCTTCTTGAGCTCTGCCGCCACCTGGGTCATAGTCTCTGTGTCATGGATAGCCATCAGGTCGAAGCGGAAACCATCGATATGATATTCCGTAGCCCAATATTTCACCGAATTGATGATATAATTGCGCATCTGCTGCAGGTCGGAGGCTGTCTCATTGTTACATCCCGAGGCGTCGGAATATTTGCCGTCATCCCAGTGACGATGGTAATAGCCGGGGGCGGTGAGTTCGAAATTCGAACCATCCTGCTCAGCAGTGTGATTATAGACCACATCCATGATCACGCCGATGCCGGCATCATGGAGAGCCTTGACCATACGCTTCATCTCGGCGATGCGTGAGGCCGGATCCGACGGATTGGTGGAATAGCCACCCTCGGGTGCATTATAGTTCTGCGGGTCATATCCCCAGTTGTAGGTGTTCATCTGCAGGTTGGCTTCATCCACAGAGTTGTAGTCGTAAGATGGGAGGATATGCACATGGGTTATGCCGAGCTCTCGGAGGTGGTCGATACCGGTCTTATATCCCTCGGGAGTGGTGGTGCCAGGTTCGGTGAGTGCCAGGAATTTACCCTTGTTGGCAATGCCCGATGAGGGGTGCATCGATACGTCGCGATGGTGCATCTCGTAGATGATAACATCGCTGAAGTTTGCCACATTCGGACCCTTGTCTTGGCTCCAACCCTCCGGGTCGGTCTTTGCCATATCGATGATAGCGGCACGCTTGCCATTCACACCGACAGCCTTCGCCCATACGCCCGGAGTCTCATCGAGCCACTTGCCGCCACTCTTGACGCGGAAGGTATAGAACTTGCCATAGAGCCGCTCTGCTTTGGTGGCTATCCAGGTGCCGGTTTTGCCATCTCGGGTCATGGCGATTGTCTCGCAGGGTGTCCCCGTAGCGCCATTGCTGTAGAGACGTAGTTCTACTGCCTCTGCCTTCGGACTCCACATCCGGAAGTGTGTGCCGCGATTGTCTACGGTAAGTTCAAGATCGCTGCCATCGTAGGTCGGCCAGTCGATGAATTGTGCATCATATTTGCTGTTGGTCTGTGCTTCGGCTTGCGTCGCTACGCCGCATGCCAACATGGCTGCTGCCATAAGAAGTTTTACTCTTGAGTTTAACATTAATTATTAGGTTTTTTTGTTCGTTTTGTTCGCTTGTTTCGATTCTTTAGGTTGTCGTCACTTTGGAGGATTCCCCCCTTTCAGGTCGTCTGTGTCAGCACGTCGAGGGTCGCTCGGTATGTTGATGAGATATCTTACACCATCCCGGTAATTCCTGTCAGGCCTCATCGAACTGCATATCAGTAGATAGATCAAACGACACATCAGCAAGCCTCCCAACTGCCTTTGCAACACATTCTGCAAGTCGACAAATTCATCGAATATATCGGTGACCTCTACACCGAGACCTCCACGATTCTCCGGCGACGTGTGAGTCTCCATTATGATCGTCAGAAATGAAGGACAACGCTGCTCTACGCTGATCCCTACATGTTGGTTAGAACTCAACTCACCAAGAAATTTCGTCAAATGTCCCAGCACTATGGTCAGACATTCCACGTCGGCATAAAAGGGAATATCCCCTTCAGGCAGTGAAATTTCCAAGGTCGCTTTGCTTGCCCCATAGCGTAGTCTGTCGCGTAAGATTTCTATCACCTTGCTGATGGTGGTCTCTTCGATGCAGACCTCAAATTCATCACGCCCCACCGAGGAGATATAGAGCAGATCATTCGTTAAGCTCTTGGTCATAAAGAGTGAAAGGTCTTGCCATCCTGCCCTCTTGCGATGCATCCGCTCTTTCCAGCTCAGCACCTCTACCATCTCCCGAGTCGCACCGCTGTCGTCGGCGTATAGAGCCCGGCGCATCACCATTCGCTCGGCATGAACTTTGTCGATCAAATCCCCTATCTGTGCTACATTCTTGCGATATCTCATCCAGTGATAGATCAGAAACACCAGAAGAATGGCGATAATCAGACTCACCACCATCACAAGTGTGGTGATCGCCTGTTCGGTATTAGACTCTATATTACATAAAAATACCATCGCTAATTCAAATTTCTTACAGAATATTCCCTAATCCAACAAATTTTTATCCAACAAAGATAGCAAATTCTCTAATAATACACAAATCCCAACCCATAAACAGTCATAAAAGCGCCGGAAAACCGAACAAAATTTTGCCCAACCGAATTTTTATTCCTAAATTTGTTGATTATGAGACGTGTGTTTTTGTTTTTGCTTTTTGTTGTCGGCGCTTTCGCCCGGGTGAATGCTGCCGATTCTGATGACTCGAAGCCTAAGTATATCCCTCAGATCCTTGTGGTCGACAGCGATCAGGAGATCGAGGAACTGGTGAGTCAGGGTGTCATCATCTGGCATCGTCGTGCCGATATGCTCCTGGCTTGCGTCCCCTACGAACTCTACAACGGTGGCATCATCGCCGCTCCCGGTCATAATCATTCCTCTCCGCTTCCTCCACTCCCTGCCACCCCGACCCTCGACGTGGCAAAATCTCACTACAATGCCGCTATGATCCATAATGGCACCGACCTCCCACGCCCATATACCGGCAGAGGGGTCGTCGTAGGCCTCTGCGACACCGGCATTGACCCGCATCATATCACTTTCCTCGACTCCGAAGGTAATACCCGCGTTAAACGTATCGCCAATTACGACGAACTCAACGGCATCCGGCAGATCCTCGACTCCCCCGAGGAGATCGATGCTTGGACCACCGACAATCCCCAAAAAACTCATGGCACTCATGTCGCCGGTATCATGGCGGGTGGGTATAACGACAATGGCTATGGTGGCCTCGCCCCCGATGCCGATATCGTCGTCACTTCCTGCCATCTTTATGACGCCGCCATCCTCTCGGCATGCGAGGATATCATAGAATATGCTCGCTCTGTCGGCCGCCCGGCGGTGATCAACCTCTCTTTGGGCAGTTACAACGGTCCACACGACGGTTCTTCTCTCTTCTGCCGATATATCAAACTCCTCGGCGAAGAGGCGATCATCTGCATGGCTGCCGGCAATGAGGGTGATGACGATAATTCTTATCGCATCACCTTCAGCGACACCGAACCCCTATGGCGAGTCCAACTCCATTCCGGCGATTGGGCTCAGTTTGACATGGTCGGTATCACCGACGCCTGGAGCTCCGATCACCGACCTGTCGGCCTCCGCCTCCTGATCCTCGATGGCAATAACGCCCACCTCGTATATCGTTCTGACTTGATTACCCTTCAAGAGGGGAAAGACTCTTTCGACACTTCGATCTCTTCGTTCAATAACCTTGACTTTGGCAAGTATTTCAGCGGCACGGTCTCTTTCTCCGGCCGGGTGAGCGAACTCAATGGCAGATGGGTCTCCGAAGTACAGTATGTTACTCACACTCAGGAGGCTGCCTCCGGTAGCCACGGCTTGTGGGCACGCTATACTCTCGGCTTAGAGTTCGTCGGCGAGTATGGCACCCATGCCGATATCACCTGCGACGGATCCCGCTCCCGATTCGTGACCTGGCCTCAAGAATTCCCTCCCAATTCTTCCCTCTCTGTCAGCGATATAGCCACCGGCGAAAATGTAATCTGTGTCGGTATGTACAATAACCGCAAAACCGCCCCCAATATCTCCGGTGGCGAGTACACATTCGACTTTGACCCCCTCGAGGTCAACGACGGGTCGGGTTATGCAACTCTGATCGATGGTCGTGTGCTCCCCCACACCGTGGCTCCCGGTGCCGGCATCATCTCGGCATGCAGCCGCTATTTCGTCGAAAATAATCCGGAGACTCTTCCCGATGTCACCGGCAAACTCGACATCGCCGGCAAGTCTTATTATTATAGCCACAATTCCGGTACGTCGATGTCGACACCCTATCTCGCCGGAGTTGTCGCCACCTGGCTCGAGGCTGACCCCACTCTCGGCGTGAATGACATCTTGGATGTTCCAACCCTACAATGGTATCCGCCAAGTACTCGGTCTCGGAAATATGGCAGGCGTAACCGATGCCGCCGATATTCGAGCCATCATCGGCTCTCAAGATGTCGAAATCTTCAATCCGGGTGGCGAACCCCTCGACATCTCGATCTATACCCCTCAAGGGGTGACGGCGCTTCGCCGTTCAGGCGTTGACAGCACGAACCCACACGTCGACATAACCGACCTCGACGCCGGACTATATATCCTCGACATCCGCTCCCCACGCAGCGATTACCGCTCTAAGTTTATCCGTTAACCGGCTATCTTACGACTTGTCCTTAGGGTGGGGGAGTAGTGCCCCGGGGTGCAGGGCTTTGAAGGCGCGGAGCTGTGCCTGCGTCTGTGCGGCAAATCTTTCCATCATCTCCGCTGTGGCGTTGATGTGGCGATGGTTGACTCGCTTCATAAGTGAATTCCCCTCTTTGAGATAGCATTTGCCGGCCTCATCGAGATAGGTCTCTACGAATCGCTCCCAGATATATTCCACTCCCTGTTCGTTGGGGTGCACCAAGTCGCCGGCATAGAAGCGATAGTCGCGAAGATCATCCAGCATGATCTCGTATGCCGGAAAGTAGTAGCATCCCTCTTCGCGGCAGAGACGCTCGACGGCAAGCCGCAACGTCGCCTTCGAGAGTGTATTCTCGCTCAGTCCATCGCGGATATGCCTCACCGGACTCACGGTAAAAATCAGCCGCAAACCGGGATATCTCTCCTTAAGCCGGGCTATCAGCTCGAGCCAGGGCATGGTGATCTCTTCGATCTCGATGCGGCGGCGGGTGAAGAGGGCGGCGGGCTGCTTGTGGCAGTTGGCGACTACCATATTCCTCCCATTCAGAAAGTAACAATAGGCAGTGCCGAAGGTGATGCAGATGGTTTTGCCCTGCTCCGCTACATTGCGTACACGTTTCGCTATCCGGCGAAACCGGTCGACACACTCTTCGACCCCGGTCGCCGAGTAGGTGGTGTCTCCCATCCAGGAGTGGATCATCCCTCCCCCTTCGAAGAGTGTCGTGGCAAATGCCTCGGCAGGATGTTCGCTCAGCAGCGCCATCCTAAGCCACTCTGCAATTGATAGCGGATTGTAGAGCACGCCCGACGAATTGTCGGCATCCCACAGACATTCTCGCATCCTTTTGCCCATGTTGTCGGCAAAGCATGACCCTACCATCAGGATCGGCTCTTCCGGCGATAAGGTCAGTTCGCTCGTGGGTATCTCTATTTCGGTTCTGAATTTCACGTTTGTATCCTTTTATGGTTGTAGTTTTTATTCTACTTCTTCTCTGAATTTTTCACTCTTGGGTTATATCGCTACAAAAATAATGCTTTTTTTGCTCGTTTCATTTCCAAATGTTAAGTTTTTTTGCGAACTTTGCTATTATCACATTTTTAGAGGCAGTAAACCTCTATCCCTACCCCTTAACCTAAACATATAATCCTATATGAAAAAGTTAACATCTATTGCTCTCTCTTTAGTGGCAGGTGCCTCTTCCATGTTTGGCACCTCTCAGCCTAAGGATCACCTCTCGGTAGAGCCACCCTGCTGGTGGGTCGGTATGGCGTGCGACACGCTACAACTCACTCTGAACGCCCCCGGCATCTCGGCCGCTGATTTCTCTCTCGATTATCCCGGCGTCTCCATCTCGGAGCAGGTGACCCCCGATTCTCCCAATTATAAGTTCCTCTACCTTGTTATCTCCCGGGATGCTCAACCCGGTGTGCTGAAGTTCGATTATCGACTCAATGGCAAGAAGCGTAGTTTCAAATATGAACTCAAGGGGCGCGATCGTGCCGCCACTGATTATCACGGCTTCGATGCCGGCGATGTGCTCTATCTTGTTATGCCCGACCGATTCGCCAAGGGTCTCGACGATAAGGATATTGACCTCAAGGGGATGGATTATCCCGTAACGGCTGACCGCTCCAACCCTAATGGTCGACATGGAGGCGATATGCGCGGCTTGCGCCATCATCTCGATTATATCGATTCGCTCGGCGTGACTGCCATCTGGGTTTGCCCCGTGCTCGAAAATGATATGCCGGGTGGCAGCTATCATGGTTATGCCACCACCGATTATTATCGCATCGACCCTCGCTTCGGTTCCAACGATGAGTGGTGTGCTCTGATTCGCGACGCACATGCCCGCGGCCTTAAAGTCGTGATGGATATGATCTTCAACCATTCCGGTTCAAACCATCCCTGGATGAAGGATGCTCCCTATCGCGATTGGTTCAACCATCCCGAGGGTGATAACCTTACCAATTTCCGACTTACCACTGTCCATGACCCTTACGTGTCGGATTATGACCTCGATCATACCGTCAATGGCTGGTTCGTATCAGCCATGCCCGACCTCAATCAGCGCAATCCCCACCTGATGAAGTATCTGATACAGAACTCTATATGGTGGATCGAGTCTTCCAAGATCGATGGTATCCGCATGGATACTTATCCATACGCCGATATGCGTGGAATGGCTTCTTGGGCTGAGGCTGTAATGAAGGAGTATCCCAATTTCAATATCGTCGGCGAGTGCTGGTATGGCAATGAGGCAGGCTCTGCATTCTGGCAGAGTGGCAGCAAGATCAATCCTGTCGATACCCACCTCCCCACGGTGATGGATTTCTTCTATGTCATCAATGGTCGCAAGGCTTTCAATGGTCATACCCTCCCCTGGGCTGATGGTATGAATATTATCTACGATCACCTCTCCAACGACTTCCTATTCCCCGATCCGCAGAAGATCCTTACCTTCCTCGACAACCATGATTCCGATCGCTTCCTCGCCGAAATACCGGAGGATCTCGGTTCGTGGAAGCAAGCGATAGCCTTCCTGCTCACTTCGCGAGGCATCCCTCAGATCTATTATGGCACAGAGTTGCTGATGTCAGGCTCGAAGGAGGGTAGTGACGGTTATGTGCGTCGTGACATGCCGGGTGGTTTCCCGGGCGATCAGACCGATGCTTTTACTCGTCAGGGACGCACTGACTTGCAAAACGAAGCCTGGGATTTCTTATCGCTTATTCTCAAATGGCGTCGTGGCGATGCACGCGATGTCATCGCCAAGGGTAAACTCAAACACTTCATTCCCCAGACCGGTCTTTACGTCTATCAGCGCAAGTTAGGCGACAAGGAGGTAGTCGTAATGATGAATGGCAGAGATGAAGAAGTCGAAGTAGAGATGGACCGCACCGCCGAAGTCCTCCCCATAGGAGCAAAGCGCCACGATATCCTCACCGGCACCGACGTGGAAATAACCCCCACCATGACCTTCGCCCCCCGCCAAGTACAAATCCTCCAAAACTGGTAAGATCTCAAAAATATCCGCCTCTACGACCCCAAGAATTTAAGGAACGCGCTCTAGACCGATCGTCAAGGAACGCGTTCCCTTTTTTTTAGTAGCGGAGGTAGTAGGAGATGGGGTCGAGGGTGATGGTGTAGGGTGTGCCCGCTTTTTTGGCGGGTTGGCTCTTTTCGTAGTAGAAGGCGTGCTGACGATCCCAGCTCTTGAGTTCTATCATGCGCGTCTCTCCTGCCGGTATCTTGCAGTCGAGCGTAACATACCGCTTGTGTAGTTGTCGCCCATCCATGGTGCAATAGTCGATATAGAGATTGATCCCCGTCAGTAGCCGATCCGTGCCATTCGTTACGAAAAAAGTCTCCGATCCGCTCGCCTGCGGCTTGTCATATCCCGCAAATGTCAACTGACCAATCGTATATCCATTGTTGCAATCTCGACATTGTGACGCCACCATAAAACTCCCCTTCGTCAGCAACTCCTCTTTCTCCTGCCTCTGGGCCTCCTTCTTATCCACATCAAGACGATAACCCTTCCGACGCCCCATACCATTCACGGGTAGCATCAAAATTGCTATCATACACATCGTCAATATCCGGGTGTTTAATCTGTTTGTCTTCATATCTTATTATAACACAGATTGTTATAGATACTCCACTTCGCGCTTTACACTCTCCGGATAGACCTTGATCATACCCC
This sequence comes from Bacteroidales bacterium, assembly GCA_004553095.1. Taxonomy (GTDB): domain Bacteria; phylum Bacteroidota; class Bacteroidia; order Bacteroidales; family Muribaculaceae; genus Lepagella. The sequence continues at coordinate 1,058 of SFMJ01000058.1, read as the reverse complement.
GAGGCAATGACTCCAACGGATCTTTGACACTCACCTTGAGCATCCTCCAGAATGATGGCAAGATCCAACGAGGATTAAGCGACAACTTTACCTCACGACGCTTGATCACCATCGCAGCCTCACTCTCCCGATATTCCGCCAAACATTTTCCCAACTCACCGAAAACACCCTTCTCCTTGTTGCGATAGAGTGCCATCTCAAAACTGCGACTCACTGCCGAGCGCTCCAAATATCCGATATTTTCCCCCGGGGTCAACCGCACATCAGGACTCTCCACAGCCACAATGTCATAACGATCATCATCCAATGCCGATCGCCTTACCAACACAAAAGTATCATCCTCCGGAAATTTCCATATCCCCTCTACCTCTTGAAGCATATTGCAGTCACACCAGTGGCGAGCCGCACCCATGTCGCAGATCTCATCCACCCCTACCTCGGCTCTCGTCACATCCCCCACCGACAGTATCAATATTATTAATACTGCTATCCGTGCCATCTGTATGCCTACGCGTGATAACATCTATCCTTACTTCGTTGAGAATGTATATGATATGCCCACACTAAGTATCTCCTTGAGCATCAGCTTGCGCCACTTGCTCCCTGCCGGAGGCTCCGCCTTCGTGTCATAGCGAAGATGGGCATATACCTGTGCCGAAAACAACTTCGAAAACTGGAAGTTCAACGTATTCTCCCAGTCCCACTGCAAAGACTTATAGTCCGAGAAGAAGAACATCTTGGTGGTATAACTCGTATTCCCCCACATCAGAGCATAGAAATTGACCTCGGCATTGCTACCAAACTCATGTTTCAACCGCTGTCCCTGTTCCATACCGATGCTTGCCCTGTCGATCTTGTCATCGATACATGTCTTCATGTTGTATGATATCGGTGAGATCGAGGCGGAAAACTTTACCTTCTTATTCTCCTTCTCCTTCGAATAGGTCATACCAAGACCCAAGTTCAACTCGCCGGGCGAAAGAAGCGAGGCCGATCTGGTCATCGAATCCGCCGGATAACTATTCAAGAACTGCGTCTTGAACTGCCCCAAGAATGAA
>SFMJ01000057.1 GCA_004553095.1 Bacteroidales bacterium | reverse complement strand
AATGTTTGGTTTTACCAGAATTTATGCTGCACTTCTGACCACTCAAAGCCCTGAGTAGCCACTTTCGCCTCTAAGGCAGCGCGATTTACATTAAAGTGATTACAAATCTCATCGAGTGTATCAAACTCGTGGTCACGAAGCAGGAAGTTGATAGCGCTTACGAGCATCGGAACATCATTCATTGGTAACTTATCCATCCTTTTTATATTGATTAATTAATATTTATTATTGATTACTTGAGGCACCATGCCTCTTTCGGGGTGCAAAGGTACTGCAAATTTTAGATAAAACAAAAAAAATCCCAGCAATCTTTTACCGATTGCTGGGATTTTTATAAATTATTGATGATTTACGCATTCACTGCAACTGAAATCCAGTCGAAGACGAATGAGCAAATACCGAATGCTACGATACCTACGGTGCAGATAGCAAGCGCCAACTTGGTTGAGCATGCGCTCTGGAAAGTAGGAAGCGGATTATCACTGTGCTTGATGAACATAGCCTTCACGATGAGCAGGTAGTAGTACAAACTGATAACAGTGTTTACCAACGCGATGAATACTACGCCGTATGCCCAGGCTCCCAATGTGGTGTGGATGTCGTGTGTACCAACTGCTGCCATGAACACGAAGAACTTCGAGAACATACCGGCGAATGGAGGAATACCACCCAATGAGAACAATGCCAAGGTCATCAGGAATGCCAGACGTGGATTGGTCTTGTACAAACCATTGTAGCTGTCCATCTGAACTGTACCGTTGTTGTGCTCCTCAATAGATGAGATGATGGTGAAGACGCTCAGGTTGGCTACTACGTAAATCAATACATAGTAAGTCAGGGCGCTCACGCTCATCGCTGAGTTACCTACCACTGCCAACATGATGTAACCTGCCTGAGAGATAGAAGAGAATGCCATGAATCGTTTGAGGTTCTTCTGACGGATTGCGAAGATATTTCCGATGGTGATCGTGGCGATAATCACAGCATACATCATCCATTCCCATACACCCTCATAGAGAGTGCCGAAAGCCTGAACGAAGATCACGAAGAATGTGAAAGCGGCAGCACCTTTGGAGATAACAGAGAGGTAAGCAGTGATGGCTGTGGGAGCACCTTGATAAGTATCGGCAGTCCAAAGGTGGAAAGGCACCAAAGAGAGTTTGAAACCGATACCGGCGATCACGAAAGCCAGAGCGCAGATCATAAGACCGGAATTAGCTTGGCCGGTTACAGAATTGCGGATATCCTCGAAATAGAGAGAACCTTCACCTGAGAAAGCATAAACGAACGAAAGACCCATCAGCAAGATGGCTGAAGAGAAGACCGCAGTAAGGATATACTTGATAGCGGCTTCATGGCTTTCATAATGCTTCTTATTGAATGCCACCATAGCGGCAAGGGGAAGTGAGGCAGTCTCCAGACCGATAACGAATAGGAGTAAATGGCGAGCCGAAATCATGAGATACATACCGAAGAGAGTTGCAAGCATAAGCTCATAGAACTCACCCTTACGGATAGCGACCTCGTCGCTATCGACCCACTTGGCAGACTGCAAGAAGACGATAAACACGCCGATATTGAGGATAGCCTTAATGGCCTTGCACGCAGCGTCATTGATATACATACCGCCGAAGACAGCCTCCGTTCCGGCAGGGAGGACCCAGATGGCCACCGTAGCGAGACCGAACAGAATTGTCGAGACCGGAGTTAAGAACTTCTTATTGCTACCATCTTTAGAGAAAACATCGAGGATGAAGACAATAAAGAAGAGTCCGAGAATTATGAGTTCGGGCATCATCGCCCAGAATTGTGAATAATCCATTGTATGTCGATATATAAATTTCTAAAAGAGTTGAAATTACATCACAGAATTAAGGGCATTGATGATCGGAGTAAAGCTCTGCTGGATGGTTTCGTTGATCCACTGAGGGAAGAAACCGATTCCGGCGAGGCAGATGATCAAAGTAGCCGTAGACAGACGCTCCCACCAAGATGCGTCGGTGAGCTGGAGGTGATGTTCATTTTGAACAGGACCGAGGATCAGCTTTCCGACCACGCGGAGGATATAGACCGCAGTAATCACGATCGAGGTAGTTGCAGCGATGACGAAACCGCGGTGGAACCAGTCGGCATGTTCGAACGAACCGAAGAAGATGGTCATTTCAGCCACGAAGCCTGAGAGACCGGGGAGTCCGAGTGAAGCGAAACCGGCGATCATGTAGCAGACACCGAGGTAAGGCATAATCTTCATCATACCGCCCATCTCGCGGATGTCGCGAGTGTGTGTACGACCGTAGATCATACCGATCAAAGCAAAGAAGAGGGCTGTCATCAGACCGTGGCTGAGCATCTGAAGGATACCGCCGGTCATGGCAGTGCGATTGAGCATCAGGATGGCGAAGAGCACCATGCCACAGTGTGACACCGAAGAATAAGCATTGATATACTTAAGGTCGGTCTGAACGCAAGCGGAGAAAGCACCATACACGATCGAGATACCTGTCAATATGATGAAGATCCAAGCCAACTCAGTAGCGGCTGCGGGGAGAAGATAGATGGCGATACGGAAGCAACCGTAACCACCGAGCTTCATAAGCACACCCGCATGGAGCATAGAGACGGCAGTCGGCGCACAAGCGTGACCATCGGGGCTCCAAGTGTGGAAGGGGAACATAGCGCCAAGCACACCGAATCCGACGAAAGTAAAGCAGAAGAGAAGGTTCTGCCAGCCGGCGGGGATTGCACCATTCTTCGAGATTTCGAGGATGTTCCAAGTCAGAGCCGAAGAGTCGGCAGAGCTATGCCAGTAGATGCCGAGGAGACCGAGCATCAAGAATGCCGAACCACCCATAAGCATCAGAGTAAGCTTCATAGCAGAATACTCCTTGCGACCTGTGCCCCAGACACCGATAAGAAGATACATCGGGATCAGAGCCACCTCATAGAACATGAACATGGTGAACATGTCGATCGAGATGAAGAAGCCGAACACACCGGTGGAGAGGAGCGCGAACCAGAGGAAGAAATTCTTGGGTAGCGGATCGATCTTCCACGAAGCGAACGTACCGGCAAAAACGATAATCGCCGAGAGGAGGAGCATCAAGACGGAGATACCGTCGACGCCGACAGCGAGATGGATATTAAGAGGAGCATACCACATCCAGCTTCCTGTATATAGCATTTCGTCGGTATTGCCGGCAGCTCTGAGTTGGAGGAAGTCGTAGACCAAATAGATGGCCATAGCCAGGAGGATGGTGGAGCAAGTCACCATCACGGCGCGGATGGCTTTCATATTGCTATTGCCGCAACATGCAAGCCCTGCCATCATAATGATGGGAACTATAACAAACCAGATTAAGAAATTTGAAAACATAATCTAAAATATTTTGCGACAATTACAATTATAAGAGACATACCCAAGTGATGGCAGCGAGAGCGACAGCACCGAGGAAATACCAGATGACGTAAGCCTGCACGCAACCACTCTGGAGACCGCGGATCTTAAGAGAAGTCCACTGAGTCACAGCAGCGAGGGCATTCATCGTGCCATCGATGATATGGCGGTCGAACCATGCGATCGAGCGGCAGATGATGTTGAAGATCACTCGATGAGTGACGAACTGATAGATCTCATCCCAGTAGAAGCGACGATGAGCAGCAGTCCAGAGAGCAGGCCAGAAATTCTTGACCTTCTCGGGGAGAGGATTCTTCTTGGCATACATCAGAGTAGCAAGGCCGATAGCGAGCAGAGCGACAACGAGCGAGCGGACAGCCACCGAAGTCTGGATGTGGATAGTATAGGGCTTGCCATCGAAAGTGACATACTCACCGAAAGGAATGAATCCGGCTACGCAGCTTACGGCAGCGAGGATGATCAGCGGGAGAGACATCTGCCAAGATGCATCGTGGGGCTTGTGGCCATGCTCCTTATATTTCGGGTTCTCCTCCCACCAGAAGATGAGGTAATAGAGACGGAACATATAGAAAGCGGTAAGACCTGCAACCATAGTCATCCACCAGCCGAGGAAGCTGTTGCAATTGAACATAGCAGTGATCATCTCATCTTTAGAGAAGAATCCGGAGAAGGGCCAGATACCGGCGATGGCGAGACATCCGATCAAGAAGGTGATATGACAGATAGGCATATACTTGCGGAGGCCACCCATCTCGGTGTAATTGTTAGAATGAACGGCATGGATCAAGCAACCGGCACCGAGGAACAAGAGAGCCTTGAACATGGCGTGAGTGAAGAGGTGGAACATACCGGACATATATCCGAGCACTGTGTGCCCCTCGTGCACTACAAGCTGATTGTAAGAGCAACCGAGCGCCACCATCATAAATGCGATCTGCGAGATAGTGGAGAATGCAAGTACACGTTTGATATCGATCTGAGCGCAAGCTACCACAGCAGCATAGAAGGCAGTGATGGCGCCTACGACAGTGATAAATACCATCGAATTGGGAACAACGCCGAATACTGGGAAGAAACGAGCCACCAAGTAAACACCGGCGACGACCATAGTAGCGGCGTGGATAAGTGCAGAGACGGGTGTCGGACCCTCCATAGCATCGGGGAGCCATATATGGAGCGGCATCATAGCCGACTTACCCATACCACCGGCGAAGATCAGCACCATCGCCCAAGTCAGCACGGAGCCGCCGAGGAAAGTAGCTCCGGCGGTCGAAGCGAGAACGCTCTGAGCGTTGGCATTAAGCATCGAGAAATTGAAAGCCGAAGCAGTGCCGAGAGGGCCGTCAGCCGGAGTCTGTGCCACATAATAAGAGAGCACCAAGATACCGATAAGCATGAAGAGGTCGGCGAAACGGGTCACGATGAATGCCTTCTTCGAAGCAGCCACAGCAGAGGGGAGCTTATAGAAGAAACCGATCAAGAGGTAGGAGGATACACCCACGAGCTCCCAGAAGATATACATCTGGAAGATGTTGGTAGCCACCACGAGACCGAGCATAGAGAAAGTAAAGAGCGAAAGGAACGCATAATATCTCTGGAAGCCCGGTTCATGCTCCATATAGCCCCAGCTATAGAGATGGACCATGAAAGAGATGGTAGTGATAACCACGAGCATCATGGCAGCGATGGGGTCGAGGATAAAGCCGATGTTTACGACGAGACGATCGGTGAAAGCGAGCCAGGTAACATCGAATACCTCGAGTTGCTGACGCACGCCCTCAGCGTCGATGAAAGCGGGATCGCCCGAGAAGAAATATGTGAAGGCTATAATATAGGCAACGACTGCCAAGGCACCATTAGCGAGGATACCGAGAGTACCGGCTAACTTACGGCCCATCTTCACACCGCCAAGCCCGAGGATGAGGAACATCACGAAGGGGATGGCCAAAACGAGAATTGGAAGAGTATTGCCCATAATTAGAATTTCATTTGTTTAACGGAGTTAATATCAGTATTCTTCACCTCGCGATAAATATTGATGATAATCGCGATGGCTACAGCCGTTTCAGCGGCAGCGATAGCGATGGCAAAGATAGTGAAGAACATACCTTCCATCGAACCGGGGAATAAGAAACGGTTGAACACGACGAAATTGAGATCAGCCGCGTTCAGCATAAGCTCGAGCGAGATCAGGAGAGCGATCATGTTCTTACGGGTGCAGAAACCATATACACCTGCCGCAAACATAATCAAACTCGGCACGAGATAACATAACATTGTTAAATTCATAGACTGAGTAAATTATCTTTTGCGGGCCACGGTGACACCGCCGATTATACATGCCAACAAGAGGACAGAAATAGCCTCAAATGGTAATAAATACTGGAACTTGTCAGACCCGACGAGAGTTTGACCGATGGTGTGCATATCGATGGTAGCACCGGCTTCGATCGACTGAGCGAGAGAAACGCCGCTAAGGAAAGGCATATAGAATAAAGCCAGACCTAAAAGGATAAAGCTAACCAGAGCGAGAGCGACACCAATCCCTCTACGATGGGTGCTGAGCAGAGGTGCCTTCTCATCGGGACGACGAGTCAAGAGGATCGAGAATACGAAGAGCACCATAATGCCGCCGGCGTACACCGCAATCTGAACAGCTCCGAGGAACTCATAGCCGAGTTGGAAATAGAACACGGCAGTGCCGAGGAGCACAAAGAGCAGATAAGTGGCAGCGCGAAGGATTTTGCGGCTGGTTACGGTCATCACCGAGAAGACGATGACAGCGATAGCAGCCACAAAATAAAGAATAATATTCGCTAAAGAATCCATTATGATTAGTGTAGTAGTTAATATTCGATGTTAGGGAGGTGATGGGACACTCCGAACGAGAAAAACAGGGGCCACAGATAGTGAACGAAGAGATCACTTGGCCGGAGTCTCGGGGAGGCCATCCGGATCGGGGCGATAATTAAGTTGCTTCACGAGCTTATCGCGTTCGAACACAGCCTGTTCGAAATCGTTGGAGAACTCGAGGGCATCCTGCGGGCAGGAAGTGACACAAAGCATACAGAATGTGCAGCTGCCGAGATCATAAAGATACTTTTCGAGTTTACGTTTCTTCTTACCATCCGGGAGCTCGACCATTTTGGTTTCGAGATGGATGGTGCCGTTGGGGCAATTCATCTGGCAGATGCCGCAAGCGATACACTTGTGACGATCCTCGTTATCATATTTAAGGGTAAGTTCGGCACGGAAACGGTCGGCGATCTTGAGAGTATCACGGTTCTCGGGATACTGTTCAGTGATCTTGGGAGTAACGAATTCCTTACCGGTGACGCCCATACCGAGGAGGAGGCTTTTGACGCCTTCTCCGACAGATTTAAAATAATTTGAAAAGCTACTCATCAAAAAAATGATATATTCTGAAAATTGTTATCTTAAGATTATCTTTCGACCTGACCACCGAGGATATCGAGGAGTTCGGTGGTGATGCTCTGTTGACGGAGTTTGTTGTACTCGAGTCGGAGTTCTTCGAGGAGTTTCTTGGCGTTATCGTTAGCGCTCTGCATAGCCATAACGCGAGCAGCCTGCTCAGAACTGCGGTTTTCAATGGTGATCTCCTGCATGGTAGAAAGCACGAACATAGGGAGGACCTCATTGAAGATGCTATTGGCATCCGGTTCGAAGATATAGAGTTGATTGTCGTTGACCTCGGAAGCATCCTCGAGGAGCGTCTTTTCAGAGATAGGGAAAAGAGGCTCGGCGGTGAGGGTCTGACGGCTCATCGACTTATACTTCATATAGATCACATCGATGCGATCAGTTTCGCCTGATGTGAAAGTGTGGCGGAGAGAATCGGTAAAAGCATTAACCTGGTCACCCTTCATTTTGCTATCGACCCCGTCGGTAGAGATGATGTTGAGTCGAGGATCGTGAAGACGATCGACGGCCTTCAACATCTTCTTACCAACAGGATAAACATCGATAGCCAAATCCTCGCCGAGTTCCTGGCGAAGAGACTCGATATGGGCCAAAAGGCCCTTGAGGATATTGGAATTATAGGCTCCACAAAGACCATCATCAGAGCCAAACACGACGATAGCGGCGCGATTGACCTCACGGGCTACGATAAGGGGAGAATCAAAATTTTGATCGGTCGACAGAATATGCCCCATGATCGATTTGATCTTATCCTTAAAAGGCTGAAGTTTGCGAAGAGCAGCTTCATTTTGATGGACTTTGGCAGATGAAATCATCTTCATCGCACCGGTGATCTTTTCGGTAGAGGCTACCGAACCGATACGAGTTTTTAATTCTCTAAGAGTTGCCATAATAGTCTTTGAAAAACAGCTTAAAAATAAAGGGTTTAGAAAGAAGTGAGAGAAAGAGACTCAGGTTACTGAGCGAGGACGTTCTGAGCGACTTCCTTAGCAACAGATTTGAGAGTTTCCTCCACTTCTGGGGTAAGTTTGCCATCACGGAGGACATCGAGGACATCCTGGCGGTGGCGGAGTTTGAGGGTTTGGATCAAGAGCTCCTCGAAATCCTTGACTTTCTCAACGGGGATGCTTTCGAGCAGACCGTTCACACCGCAATAAATGACAGCGACTTCGCTTTCGACATCCCAGGGATGATATTGAGGCTGAACGAGGATTTGCTGGTTCTTACGACCGCGGTCGATGACAGCAGCGGTAACGGGGTCGATATCGCCACCGAACTTGGTGAACGACTCGAGTTCACGATACTGAGCTTGGGCGATCTTAAGGGTACCGGCGACCTTCTTCATACACTTGATTTGGGCGTTACCGCCGACACGCGACACGGAGATACCTACGTTGATGGCGGGGCGAATACCCTGGTTGAAGAGGCCTGTTTCGAGGAATATCTGACCATCGGTGATAGAGATGACGTTGGTCGGGATATAAGCGGAGACGTCACCGGCTTGAGTTTCGATGATGGGGAGAGCAGTGAGCGAACCGCCACCCTTAACGATAGGTTTGAGGGCCTCGGGAAGGTCGTTCATAGCCTGAGCGACCTTCTGGTCGTCGATGATCTTAGCGGCACGTTCGAGGAGACGAGAGTGGAGATAGAAGATATCACCGGGGTAAGCCTCACGACCTAGATGATAAGAGCATCGCGGCCGGTGTCGCGGAAATACTCACCGATAGCCACACCGGCGAAAGGTGCATAATATCTCATAGATGCGGAGTCGGAAGCATTAGCAGCGACAACGACAGTATAAGGGAGAGCACCATATTTTTCGAGGGTATGAACGAGAGCGGCGACAGTAGATGCCTTCTGGCCGATAGCCACATAGATGCAATATACGGGTTTACCCTTCTCGTAATTTTCCTTTTGGTTGATGATCGTATCGATGGCGATAGCGGTCTTACCGACCTGGCGGTCGCCGATGATAAGCTCACGCTGACCACGACCGATAGGAATCATAGCGTCGACAGCCTTGATACCTGTCTGGAGGGGCTGATTTACGGGCTGGCGGAAGATAACGCCGGGGGCCTTACGTTCGAGGGGGAGACGATAACGCTCGCCTTCGATAGGACCCTTGCCGTCGAGGGGCTCGCCGAGCATGTTGATAACACGGCCGAGCATACCTTCACCCACGGGGATAGAAGCCACCTCGCCGGTTCGTTTCACCGACATATTTTCGGTGATCGAATTTACCTTATCGAGCAAAACGACACCGACGTTGCTCTCCTCGAGGTTCAGGGCGACGCCCATAGCTCCATTTTCGAACTCGACAAGTTCGTTACTTCTGACGTTTTCGAGTCCATAGACGTGAGCGACACCGTCGCCGACATTAAGGACAGTGCCGACCTCGTCAAACTTTACTTTCGAATTAATGTTTTCGAGTTCTTGTTTTAAAACATCTGATATTTCGCTTGGATTTAGCATTTCTTACTTAGAGCTTAGAGTTTGACGTAAAAGTTCGAGTTCACTACTGATAGAGGCATCCAAACGGGTCGAATCGACATCGATTACGAACCCACCGATGAGATCCGGGTCGATGGCGTAAAGATATTCGAAAGAGGCGTCCTTGAACGACTTTTCGACGATCGTACGTATCTTAGCGAGCTCAGTATCGGGGAGTTTAGCCGCGGTAGTGATCTTCACCTGGGAGATCTTATTGTGCTTACGATAGATGTCACGATAAGCGAGCGCCATAAGAAGGGCGAACTCCTCGCGGTGATGGTCGAGAATAAGAGTAACGAACCTCTGATAGTCGTCTCCGGGCTTATCGCCGGCAGCGGCGATCAGCACCTTCCTCTTGTCGTTGAGATCGACAAAGGGATTGGCGAGCACTTTTTGGAGCCTATCGTCGGCAGAGAAAGCGGAGATCAGAGTCTTCATTTGCTCATAGACGTTCTGGCTATTATTGTTATCGCAAGCGAACTTGTATAGAGCACGAGCGTAGCGATGTGGGATAAGTCCGGAATTCATGATCTATCAATTTTTCTCAATTTCGTCCAACAACTTGTTAACCAGCTCAGTTTGAGCCTTATCATCGCTCATACGAGAGCGCATCATTTTCTCAGCGATATCGATAGAGAAACGGCCGACCTCGTTACGGAATTGGAGTTCAGCCTCCTTGCGAGCCTGATCGATGGCGAGCTTGGCGGCATCCATTTCCTTCTTGGCAGCTTCTTGCGCTTCGGCGCGAGCTTGCTCGATGATATCGGATTTCAACTTGTTGGCCTCGCGAAGGATTTCAGCTTGACGCGCTTGAGCTTCAGCCACATACTTTTGGGCTTCGGCGCGAGCATTGTCAAGTTGTTCCTTAGCTTTCCGGGCGTCTTCCACACCCTGATCGATAGTGGCAGCACGTTTAGCCATCATAGATATGATGACAGGCCATCCCCACTTAGCGAGGACCAAGAACAGCAGGATGAACGCGATGAACATCCAAATGACCAGACCGGTTTCGGGCGTGAATAGTTCCATTATCTTAAAAAGATTAGTTGATAACTACTAAGTGTTGAAAAGCTGATCTTACTTGATGAAGATAGCGAGAGCAGAAACGATGACAGCGAAGAGAGCGACACCCTCGATAAGAGCGGCGATCACGATCATGTTGCTTCGGATATCACCGGCTGCTTCGGGCTGGCGAGCGATAGCTTCCATAGCGGAAGAACCGATTTTGCCGATACCGAGACCTGCGCCGATAGCTGTGATAGCTGCACCAAGAGCTGCACCGAGAGCTGCGAGAGGTTGCAAAGAGAGAACCTCATTAAGAATTGTAGATAACATAGTTCAGATTTTTAAGATGTTTATATTTTTGTTTATTTAATTCTAAATGATATGGATGAGGAGAGGGGTGAGAGGATTATTGCTGTTCGACAGCAGGATGTTCATTATGCTCCTCGTGGGCTTGCGCCAGACCGATGAAGATGGTCGAGAGGAGTGTGAAGACGTAAGCCTGGATGAAGCTGACCAGCGTATCGAGCAAGAGCATGAAGATCGAGAAAGCGACCGAGAGCACTACCGAAGCGCTTGTGGCAGCGACGCCGAAGGCTGTGAAGATGAAGATAAGGAGTGTCAGAGTGATAACGATCATGTGACCACCCATCATATTGGCGAAAAGACGCACGCAGAGGGCAGCAGGCTTGGTGAACATACCGAACACCTCGATGAGCTGCATGATGGGGAGGGGACACTTCAACCAGATAGGCACATCCGGCCAGAAGATATCCTTCCAATAATGCTTGCTGCCGAACACGTTGGTAACGATGAAGGTGCAGAGCGCCAAGACGAGAGTTACAGCGATATTACCGGTAAGGTTTGCACCGCCGGGGAAGATCACGATAAGACCTACGAGGTTCATCACCAGGATAAAGAAGAAGGCGGTGAGCAGGTAGGGTGCGAACTTGGGAGCCTTCTCGCCGAGAGTAGCCTTGATGGTATCGTTATAGATAAAATTGAAGATCACTTCGAAGAAGCCCTTGGCGCCGGTAGGTGCTTTCAAGCCATTTTTGCGATAATAGCGACCCATGCCGAACACGATGAACATTACCAAGAAAGCAGCGATGAAAAGAGCTGCCACATTCTTGGTGATCGAGAGATCAAAGGGACGATACTCGCGATAATACTTACCATCTACATAGATGAATCCATCGATCGAAGTCTTGGCAGGGTTGTAATTGCCGGCAGCAGAGAGTTCAGCCACCTTAGCATCAACTTGAGCCTGCTCCTCGGGGGTAAGGGGGAAAATCTGCACTAACTTATCCTTATGAGCGGAAGACTCATTACCGATGATAAATTGTGAAGCAGTCGAACCATCGCCGATGGTTTTGACCACAGCTACGCGATGAGCCTTGGTCTTGCCGGATTCGGGGTCGGCAACGCTATGCACTTCGGCGAGGTCGCCGGAAGAGAAGCAATGCCAAGAGCCATCCTCAGCGCAGATGATTACGGGGAGGGGGATGCGATAATTGTGAGAGAAAGGCACTTCCCAGCCATAACCGTCACCGAGGTGTTCGAAGATTATTGTCTTGACATCGAGACCCTCCTCCTCAGACTCGGATGCAGCCATCTTCGAGGGGATGGCAGCTGCGAGCAAGAGGCAGAAGGCTGCGAAGAGGAATCTCAGCGAGCTTCGATGTCTGATATTTGAATCGGAAATTGACATTAGCGGAAAAGATTAGAATGGTCAGTAAATCCGGTCGTGATCAATAGACGCAGACTGAAATAACATTGCTATTGACATCAGCGAGTCCGCCTGCTATAGGGAACTCATGCTCCACCTCATTAAGATCGACAAACTTGAGATTGCCTGCCACGAGGACGGAAATCAGAGCGGCGTGATCTTTGAGGACAGTAAACGAACCGAGAGCACCGGGGAGAGTAACGGAAGTCACATCTCCGGAGAAAGTGATCTCATGGGCAGAAATTATTTCGAGTTTCATCAGCTGACTATTGAAAAGGTAGAAAATCGATTAAACGAAATTAAAAAGAGAGGGATCGAAGATTACTTAACATCCTTAAGCATAGCCTCACCCTTGGCAATAGCCTCGTCGATAGTACCGACATTGAGGAAAGCCTGCTCGGGGAGGTAATCGAGGTCACCGGAGAGAATCATCTTAAATCCGCGGATAGTCTCAGCGAGGGGCACCATGACACCGGGGAGACCGGTGAACTGCTCAGCCACGTGGAATGGCTGAGAGAGGTAACGCTGTGCACGACGAGCGCGAGTCACCACCTGCTTATCCTCATCCGAGAGCTCATCGACACCAAGGATGGCGATGATATCTTGCAACTCGTTATACTTCTGGAGGAGCTGCTTGACAGCCTGAGCTGTGTTATAGTGATCCTCACCGATGATATTGGGGTCGAGGATACGAGAAGTCGAATCGAGGGGATCGACAGCGGGATAGATACCAAGCTCTGCAATCTTACGAGAGAGCACGGTAGTGGCGTCGAGGAATGAGAAAGTAGTGGCAGGAGCGGGGTCGGTAAGGTCGTCGGCAGGCACATATATAGCCTGAACTGAAGTGATCGAACCATTCTTGGTAGATGTGATACGCTCCTGGAGGGCACCCATTTCAGAGGCGAGGTTAGGTTGATAACCTACGGCAGAGGGCATACGTCCGAGAAGAGCCGACACCTCCGAACCAGCCTGGGTGAAACGGAAGATATTGTCGATAAAGAGGAGGATTTCCTTACCGCCGCCATCATTATCGCGGAACTGCTCAGCGACAGTCAGACCGGAGAGGGCGACACGAAGACGAGCACCCGGTGGCTCATTCATCTGACCGAACACCAGGGTAGCTTGCGAATTGGCAAGTTCCTTGGGGTCTACATCAGACACGGGCCAATGGCCGGCTTCCATACCCTCCTCGAACTTCTTACCATACTTGATAACGCCACTTTCGATCATCTCACGGAGGAGGTCGTTACCCTCACGAGTACGTTCACCGACACCGGTGAATACAGAATAACCGTTGTGCCCCTTAGCGATATTATTGATAAGCTCCATGATAAGCACGGTCTTACCAACGCCTGCGCCACCGAACAGACCGATCTTACCACCCTTGGAATAGGGTTCGAGGAGGTCGATCACCTTGATACCGGTGAAGAGGACTTCCTGAGAGATAGCGAGGTCGTCGAAACCGGGAGCCGGCTGATGGATAGAGCGGACATTTTCACGTTTGAGGTCGCCGAGCATATCGATAGCGTCGCCGACGACATTAAGGAGACGGCCCTTCACCTGATTGCCGGTAGGCACTGAGATGGGCTGTCCCACATTACGCACTTTCACGCCACGACGGATACCGTCAGTGCTTTCCATAGCGACACATCTCACGATATCTTCACCGATGTGTTGCTCAACTTCAAGGACGAGTTCATCGCCATTGTCGCGTTCCACCTTAAGGGAGGTATAGATGGGGGGAAGATTATCCTTACCACCCTCAAACGAGACGTCAATAACCGGGCCAATCACCTGGGTTACCGTACCAAAAATTTCGCTCATATCACTTAGTATAACTATGGAGGTCGAAGGAAAGGGAGTTTTTCAGTAGACCTACCGAAATATTTGAATTAGATTTAATTACAAATTAAAGATATATGGAGAGAGGAGAGTATGCGATTAGAAATGCCAGCCGAAAGCCACGCAAAGAGTCATCAGGAGCATATTAGCCAAAGCGAAAGGCATGAGATACTTCCACTCGAAAGCGAGGAGCTGGTCGATACGCACGCGGGGGAAAGTCCACTTAAACCAGATGATAACGAACGAGATGAAGAAAGCCTTAAGCACGAACCAGATGGGAGAGGGGATGAGATCCATCACATTATTGAAACCATCCCAGCCGGTGACGTGGAGAGGCATCCAACCGCCGAGGAACATCAGGGTGGCGATACCCGACACGATGAAGAGGTTAAGATACTCAGCGAGATAGAAGAAACCGAAATGGATACCGGAATACTCGGTGTGGTAGCCGGCGGTGAGCTCATGTTCAGCCTCGGGGAGGTCGAAGGGGCCACGATTGGTTTCGGCAGTCGCTGCGATGACATAGATCAAGAAAGCGATGAATGCAGGTATATGACCTTTGAAGATATACCAGCCATCAGCTTGACCATTGACGATATCGGAGATATTCATAGAGCCGCACATCAAGACGATGGTCATGATGGCGAGGCCGAGAGAGATCTCGTATGAGATCATCTGGGCGCCACTACGCATAGCACCGATAAGAGTATACTTATTGTTAGACGACCAGCCGGCGAGAAGGATGCCGAGCACACCGACAGAAGAGACGGCAAGGACGAAGAAGATGCCGATATTCCAATCGATGATCTGGAGGCCATTGCCCCAGGGGAGACAAGCGAGCATTACCACCGAAGAGGTAATAACGATGTAAGGGGCGAGTTTGAAGAGGAAACGGTCGGTGCCTTTAAGAGAGATCAGCTCCTTGATAAGGATCTTGAACATATCGGCGAAGACCTGAAGGAGACCCCAAGGGCCGACACGCATAGGACCGAGGCGGCACTGGAACCAAGCGCAGAGTTTACGCTCATACAAGATATAGAAGAGGGCCAAGACGGTGTAGACGCCCAACACAGCCACACCGATCAGTACACACTCGATAATGACAGCGAGCCAGTCAGACATGCCCACGCCGAGCAACCAATCATTAAATGCCGAGGTCCATTTTCCGAAATCGAACATATTATTATAGTTTCTTATTAATAAACGTATGAAAAAATTCTTGTTAAAGAGAGCTAAGCTACCAAGATATCAGATTAGCGGTCGATATCGGGGATAACGAAGTCGAGAGCTGCACCGATAGTGATCAAGTCGGCGATCATATTACCCTTGCAGGTAAGATCCATGACACCGACGAGGTTGAAGCATGGGCTCTGGAAGTGGACGCGATAAGGGTTCTTCTCGCCGGTGGACTCGATATAAACGCCGAACGTACCGCGGCTAGCCTCCACCTGCTGATACCAGCGACCTGCAGGGAGTTTGATCATCTTAGGCACTTGAGCTCGGATGTCGCCTTCGGGGATCTGATCCACGAGTTGCTCGAGGATACGGCAGCTCTGTTCGATCTCCTTCATGCGGACCATATAGCGAGAATAAGAATCGCAGCCATCGAGGAGGACCTCATCGAATTGGACCATATCGTAAGCAGCGTAAGGGTGCTTCTTACGGCAGTCGCAACTCCAATTAGATCCACGACCGCTGGGGCCGGTGATATCATAATTGATGGCATCCTCCTTAGAGAGCATACCTACGCCGACGAGGCGATTCTTGGCGATGATATTTCCGGAGAACACAGTGTGATACTCCTTAAGGCGAGAAGGCATGATACGCACAAACTCCTTGACATCCTTCACGAAATCGGGATGGATGTCAGCTATCACGCCACCAATAACATTATAATTCATCGACATACGAGCGCCGCAAGTCTTCTCAAAGATATCGAGCACCATTTCGCGTTCGCGGAAGCCATAGAAGAAAGCGGTGGTTGCACCGAGGTCCATGGCCGTACATCCGAACGAGAGGAGGTGAGAAGAGATACGCATAAGTTCATCCATCATAGTACGGATGACTTGTGCGCGACGTGGCACCTCGATGCCGAGGGCTTTTTCGATACACATACAGAGGCAATGACGGTTCTGATGAGCCGACATATAGTCCATACGGTCGGTGAAATGGAGAGTTTGGGGATAAGTAAGGCCTTCGCAAAGTTTTTCGATGCCACGGTGGATATAACCAGAGACGACATCGACCTTCTTAACGATCTCGCCATCGATGGCAGTACGGAAACGCATCACACCATGTGTAGAGGGGTGCTGCGGGCCGATATTCACGACATAATCATCAGCCTCGAACACCTTGCCGGGGACCTCGACCACCTTACCATTCTCATCGAGTTGGAAAGAGCGAGTATCATCTTCATGCTCCTCGTCGGTGAGGCGGATAGGGTTAAGATCGGGGTTGGCATCATAATCCTTACGGAGGGGATGTCCCACCCAGTCATTGCGAAGGAAGAAACGGCGCATATCGGGGTGGCCGATAAACTTGATGCCGACGAGGTCGTAAGCCTCACGTTCCTGGAAATTGGCGACCTTCCAGAGGGAAGACACCGAATGGATAAAAGCGTTATCGCGGTCACCTTGAGCCAAGACCTTAACGGCGAGCACCTGCCAATCATGAGAAGTAGAGGTGAGGTAATAGATAACGCCGAGAGAATCCTTCCAGTCCATTCCGACGAGAGCGGAGAGGACATCGAAGCCAAGTTTATTCTTAAGATCGTTGGCGACAGAGAGCCACTTATCCTCAGCCACAACGAGGAGGAGGTTATCGCCCTCTTCGAAAGTAGCATCGGGGTATACTTTTAAAATATTATTTTTAAGATCGCTCATAATAAGGTAAAGAGTGAAAAGATGGAAGGACTAACCGATTTGACCCTCTTGCTCGGGATGCTGAGCGAAGAACTGATCAATTTTCTCCTTACGGTTGACACCGCCGAAGAATTTTTGGACTTTAATCTTGCGTTGGAGCTGCATAAGTCCATAGAACATGGCTTCGGGTCTTGGGGGGCAACCGGGGACATAAACGTCGACGGGGATAATTTTATCGACACCGGGGAGAACGCAATAAGAATTCTTGAACGGGCCTCCGGAGACGGCGCAACCGCCGCAAGCGATGACATACTTGGGCTCGGCGAGCTGCTCATAGAGACGGCGGAGGACAGAAGCCATACGATGGACGATAGTGCCCTGGACCATAATATAGTCAGCTTGACGAGGGGAGTTACGAGCCACCTCGAAACCGAAACGCGCCATATCATAGCGAGCAGCGCCAAGAGACATAAACTCAATAGCGCAGCAGCTTGTGCCGAAGCAGAGGGGCCAGAGCGAGTTGGCTACACCCCAATTGATGAGTTCATCAAACTTACCGACCACAACGTTAGCGCCGGTGGCATTGAGTTCCTCCACCAGCTGATCGATATACTCATTGTTCTTGAATGCCTCACGGGGCATGCTTTTAATATGGTCTAATCCCATTTGAGCGCTCCTTTCCGCCAGGCATAAGCCAAGCCCATAATTAAGACGAACATAAAGATGGCGATACAGAGGATGCCTTGGGGTCCGAGACCCTTAAGTACTGTCGCCCATGGATACAAAAACACCACCTCGACATCGAACAAGAGGAAGAGGATGGCAAAAATATAATAGCCGGCCTTGAATTGAATCATGGATTCACCACGAGTCGGGATACCACATTCATAAGGCTCGGCTTTCTTAACCGAAAAAGATTTCGGAGAAATCAATTTTGCAATAAGCAAGGCTGCGAAGACGAGAGCCACGCCTGTAATAACAGCCGTAACAGAAAGCGGACCATTGCCAATTTCGCACAATAGATTCATATCGTGTTATTATTTAATTAGTTATCTAATTATAGCGATATACTGAGAGGTCATCTCTCTCAGTATATGCGCAAAATTAACCAATTTTTCTAAGATTGGCAAATTAAAACTATTTATTTCTAAATAAAT
This sequence comes from Bacteroidales bacterium, assembly GCA_004553095.1. GTDB lineage: Bacteria > Bacteroidota > Bacteroidia > Bacteroidales > Muribaculaceae > Lepagella. The sequence continues at coordinate 148 of SFMJ01000057.1, read as the reverse complement.
TTTTAATAACGTTAACAATTGCCCCAATCAGCAAATGTATTAAAGTGTGTTTTCTTGCACTTCGCAATAACCCATACAAGCGCCTGAGAACTCGCCATTGACCTTGTATGTGATGTTGGCGCCGGTCATATCAGGAGTCGTAGAGAGG
>SFMJ01000056.1 GCA_004553095.1 Bacteroidales bacterium | reverse complement strand
CTTCATGATCTATGGCGACATGCCGGACATGGAATGGGCAGACAGCAAGATCCAAGCCGTAGCCGACACCACCAGAGCATTGTCATATTACTATGCCGGTATCAGCGCCTACTCGAGCAACAAACTTCCCGAGGCAGCAGTGGCACTGAAGAAAGCACGTCTCAACAACATCAAGGATATGCAGAGCTATATCTATGAGATCGCAACATGGCAGAACATCAGCAACCGCGACGAGAGCAAGGCAGCAGAATCAGAGGCAATGATCGACGAGATAGCAAAGGCCGGTTATGAAAGATTCGGCATCCAGAACCTGGTGTTCATCAATAATATTGCCACATCACTTGTCAACAAAGAGAAATATGACGAGGCATTGGCACTGATCGATGGACAGCTTGCCAAGACATCCAACGAGGCGGGTCTCTATGCCACAAGAGCATGGATCCAAGAGCGTAAGGGCGACGAAGAAGCTGCAGTAGAGGATTATCGCAAGGCAGCAGAGTTCGAGGGTGCCACCTACGATATTCTGGAGAGAGCCGCAAAGAAGGTCTACAACCGCGGATCGGAGATCTGGAACTCAATCGAAGGCAACCAGCCCGAGAAGCGCCAGGAGGTAAGGGTTAAATACTTCGAGGCAGCCAAGGCATTTGCCGAGAAGGCACAAGCCATGGATCCGAATAATGGTGGCGTAGATGATGTATTGGAGCGTATCAACTATGCTCTCGACACCTTCTTCCCCAACAAGTAATCACTCCTACCCTATTATAAAGAGAGCCCGCCGCAACCGACAACGGGCTCTCTTTGTTAAATAATATGAAGCCCCAAAACGGAATTTTGGGGAACAGTGGAAAATTAAGAAAAACATAAATAAATTAAAAACTTATGAGTATGAAGAGAATTTTGATTGCAGCAGTGGCTCTCTTGGCATGTGTCGGAATGGCAAATGCCGGCGGATATCGCGGAGCTGTGGACCTGGGTATTGGTGCCGCTCGTCATGGTGAAAGCCACTTTGAAGTGTCTACGACACATGGTTATGTGGTAAATCCCTACCTCTTCGTGGGTGGTGGTATCGGACTTCACTATTATTGGGATGTAGAGAGTTTGGCAATGCCCATCTATTTCGATGTCGAAGGTCGCTATAACCTGGGTGTTGTCACCTCCTTCTTAGACATCAGACTGGGAGGATCACCCGATATCGATGGCATCGGCGGAATCTACTTCTCGCCTGTAGCGGGTGTGAAGTGGAAGAGATTCACTGCCGGACTCGGTTATACGCTTCAGAAGATGAAGAATCCGGATAGACCGGCAGATCCATATAGTCTCGATGGTTTTACCATCCGACTTGGAGTAGAGTTCTAAACACAACTTACTAAGAGCGCTAAAATAGCCCTGCCGGGCATGAATCATAACAATGAGACTAATAAAAGGAACAATAACGGCGATTATTGCACTCATGGCAATACTGCCGATGAGTGGACAGAACGAGCTGAAGCGTGCAACAGCCGGCATCGGGAAGCTCGACAAACTTGAAGAGTCACGCCGTCTCGTAAATGAAGCCAAGCAAGACAGTGCCTGTCCCGACATGCTTCGTGCCTATTATGTGGCGGGGAAATTAGAGATCTCAGCCTTTGAAATTCGCGAGACCAAGCGAAAGATCAATCCCGGCGACAAACTTGCCGATGTGGCTGAGATGAATCGCGAGCTCTGCGATGGCTATGACAATTATCTTCGAGCGTTGCAACTTGACACTACTATCGATGCCAAGGGGCGAGCGAAGGTGAGATATTCCAAAGAGATCGCCAAGAGTCTTAACCTGCACCATAGCGATTATTATCGCTATGGTGCAGAGATGTATAACAAGCGGAAATATTATCCTGAGGCCTACCGTAGTTTTATGATCTATGGGGAGATGCCGAGGCAAAGTTGGGCTACGAAGAGTGTGAAAGAGACCCGGGACTCACTCTTGGCGAAGAGTTATTACTATGCCGGGATCGGGGCATACTCTGCCGGCGAGATGGAGGCAGCAGCAGTGGCATTGGGGATGGCACGCGAGCATGGCATCAGCGAAGAGCGGAGTTATATCTTCGAGATTGCCACATGGAAGAATATCATGATGCGCGATCCGAGTAAAGAGTCGGTGGCAAAGAATGCCATCGAGGCATCGGCCAGAGAGGCATATCGTCGATATGGCACGAAGAATCCTCTCTATATCAGCAGTTTGATATCGACTATGGTGGATAATGGGAAGACATCTGAGGCACAAGAAATAGCCGATCGAGAGATTGGTTTGCATCCCGATGAGTCACATCTCTATGCCTTGCGGGCATGGATCAATGAGCGGGACTATGAGCCTGACAAGGCACTTGCCGACTATTGCAAAGCGGCAGACTTGAAGGGGGCGAATGCCGAGACGCTGACCAAGGCAGCGAAGAAACTCTACGAACGAGGTCGCGAGCTTTGGAACAGGCTTGAAGGAGCCGAGGTCGAGAAACGGAAAGAGATAAAAGAGAAATATTATCTTGTCGCCAAGGGATACGCAGAGAGGGCAAAAGAGTTATCGCCCAACGACAGCGATACAGAGCTCGTATTAATGAGTATCAACTACGACCTGGCACTATAAGAGCGCGTACGCCTCTTATTTCATGAAACCCCAAAGCGAAACTTTGGGGAACAGTATCAATAATCTATATTAGGAGATATGGTGATATTGAATATTTTGCTTCTGGTGGTGAGTTTGGCTATGATCTTGTATGGGTTCGGCAGTGGCCAAGCGTTTTGGGATGAGCGAGATGGTGATCGGATTGACGATTGTGGCATTTGGCACATCGGCGCCGGAGTTGGTGATCAGCCTTGTATCGGCTCTGAAGGGTAGTGCCGGGTTAGCAATAGGTAATGTGGTTGGAAGCAATATTGCGAATGTGTTTCTGATCGTGGGAGTTGTGGCATTGGTACGCCCGATTCGGATCGAGCAGAGTGTGTTGACACGCGAGATACCCTTCGTGGTATTGGCGTCGGTGGCACTACTTGCCGCCGGCAATAAGGTTTGGCTCGATGGGGGAGAGAATGTGGTGACACGCGTAGATGGCATCATGTTGCTGCTCTTCTTTATGGTCTTCTTGCGCTATACCTTCTCACAGGCGACCAAAGTGCCTGACTCTGCATCTGAGGAGAAAGGGATCAGTGAATCTAAAGAAACGGAAGAAACCGGCAAGAAAGAAATATCTCTATGGCGGGCATTGCTAATGATCGGGGGTGGATTGGCGGCATTGATCTGGGGAGGAGATATCTTTGTGGATAATGCATCTCGTTTGGCATTCTCGATAGGGATCAGCGAAGCAGTGGTCGGACTGACGATCGTGGCAGTGGGCACATCGTTGCCAGAATTGGCGACCTCGGTGGTGGCAGCGATTAAGGGACACTCCGGGATGGCGGTGGGCAATGTGATCGGCAGTTGTCTTTTCAACATCCTCTTCGTATTGGGAGTGTCGGCGGTGATCACTCCCCTACCCTTGGGAGGCATAGGCAACTTGGATATGCTAACGATGACCGGAGCGACATTGATGTTCTGGATATTCGGCTGGAAGATAGGCGACCGAGAGATAACCCGAATAGAGGGTGGAGTAATGACCCTATGCTACATCGCCTATATAGTAGCATTGCTCAATTAGGAATTAGAGTGCGCTCTAAGGAGTGCACTCTAATAGTTTTTACGCAATATTACTGCTCATCAATCGGACACTCACGGAACTTAGAATATTATTGCGGTCACAACACTTGTAAATTACAAAAAAATCTTAAATTTGCACAAAACAACTAATTAACTTAAATTTGCACAAAAATCACTAATTACTAACATAAAATTTGTTCATCATGGACTTTAAAAAACTATTCAGAACATTTGCAGTATTTGCTGCAGTAAGCCTTGTTTCATTCTCATTCACATCTTGCGGTAGTGAAGATGATGATCCTGTAAAGGGACAAACTCCGAAATCAGCAATGGCACTATACCAGTTTGAAGCATCACAAGATATGATCGATTTGCTGGATATTACAATCTCATACGTTGATAAAGGTGAAATCCACACTGAGACAATGACGTCAACAAAATGGACTGCAACAGCCAATGGTCTTGTATTGCCTGCAACATTCGGCTACAAAATACACATGAAAGTGAAAGATAATGCTGATTTCAGCAAGGGTTCATTTGATTTTATCACAAATACATATACCATCCAGTATGCTGTATATGACCAGGATGGTAAAAGGATAGAAGCGTTGAGTAAAAAAAATTCAACCGGAACACAAAGGAAATTAACCGGACTTAATGAAGAAGGTATCAGAAAGGCATATACAGATAGAGAATATAAACAGGAAGGATTTGAAATTTACACTGATGGTAAGTATGCCACTACAACCATAAAGTGGTAATAATGAGCAATGCGAGGTCTGAAAAGCCCAACCCCACATTGAAACGCCAAATGATATTATTAGAGCGCGTTCCTTAAAATTAAGGAACGCGCTCTAATAATATTCTTATTCTTTAGAACACTATACGACCCTTTTTGGCTTGTGATAGCATTTTTTTGCCGGGGACGAGGTAAATTTCCAGGCGGCGGTTAGCTTGGCGATTGGCCATGGTGTTGTTTTCTTTGAGGGGCATATCGTCGCCGAAGGCGTATGGGAAGAGGAATGATGTGTCGCAGTCGCTTTGCGATTCATACCAATCGGCTACGGCGCCAATGCGGGCCTCGGTGATATGGTCGCGATATGCCTGCGAACCGGTGTTGTCGGTGTGCATCACCATCAGGACTCTATACATGTCGGGATCCTTCAGATATCGCTTGATCGGCGCCAAGAATTTAGTAGCATCGCTGCGGAGGATGGTGTCGTTGGGTGCGAAGAGCAGGGATGCGGGGATGGTGATCAGGAGCACCTCCTTATTGCGGTATGTCTCTACCATGCAATTGTTCTTGGCATTGTAGACGGTGTTGTAGAGGCGATTTCGTCCCTCCTTTTCCTGGAATTTGCGTATCAGAGCAGCCGACTTCTCATCGAGAGAAACGGAGTTGACCATCTCTATGAATTCGAGTTCATCGAGGTCGACACTTTCAGCGGCAACCTTGGTGTTATTGTCGGCAGCCGGGGAGGCTTGTTGCTCCGGGGCTTGTTGGGAACTGACCACTTTACCACCCTCGACTTTGTAGGTGACGCGGTGTTGGGCGTCAGCATTAGTTGTGCAGATTACAGCGAGGGAAATGGGGATATATAATTTAAAAATCTTCGAGAGAACGTTCATAATCGAGTTGGGCTAAAACAATAGGTTTGACATCCTCCGTGGTGATGGAGAGGTTTCGGCGTCGAGCCACGAACTTTTGGACATATTCGATGATAGTGTCGGGGTCGACTTCGGAGTCATCGGTGTCGTCGAGTGAGATATCGAGGAATCCATTCTGTTCATACCAATTCCAGACATGGTCGATCACAAACAGGATATCATCGTCATCGATGCGGATGGCGATGTCACGAGGTATCATGGCGCGGATGTATTCTATAGCATCCTGCTCGTCGAAGGGTTGAAACTCACTCATACTATTTAGACAATAAAAGATATCAATCGTTTAAATCTACCAGCCCATCGGGGAGGGTGACCGTAACGGTGTGAGTGTTATCATCGATGATATCGATAAACTCATCGACGGCCGGGATATAGATGATCTTTCCGGAAGAATCCTTGACCAAGAAGAGGACATTCTCGGTCGAGTCCTCAATATCGACGATTTCTCCGATAGTGCCGAGGTTGGTATCAATAATGGTTAAGCCAATAAAATCCAATTCCTCCTCGAGTTCCTCCTCACCCCAATACTTAACGAGGTCGCTACGACGGGCGTATATGATTTTGCCTACGAATTGTTTGGCATCGACATCAGAATTGACACCTTGTAGATGGATGAGTGAAGAGTGCGCCGATCTGAAACGCATCGAATTGGCATAGAAAGGGATGAAAATGCCATCGATTTCGATGATGAAAGGGCACTCATCTCTGACGAAATCTTCGTCTACATCGAGGAGAGTATTCAATTCTCCTAAGATGCCGTGAGTTTTGATGAACTCACCAATTTCTATAAGATCTTCACGTTTTATCATAATTTGACTTATCGGGCTTGAGCTAATTAATGTCAATAAAGAGAGGGATTAGTCTACTCTTTGGATTTTGGCACCGAGTTTATTCAGTCGTCCTTCGATATCTTCATAACCGCGGTCGATCTGGTTGATATTCTGGATACGGCTTGTGCCCTTAGCACCGAGAGCCGCGATTAGCATAGCGATACCGGCGCGAATATCCGGCGACACCATGTCGGTGGCGCGGAGTGCGTTGAACTTACCGGCACCGATCACGACTGCGCGATGGGGGTCGCAGAGCACCACCCTAGCGCCCATATCGAGCAACTTATCTACGAAGAAGAGGCGGCTCTCAAACATCTTCTGATGGATGATGAGTGAGCCCTTGGCTTGGGTAGCGACAACGAGGAAGATGCTGAGGAGGTCGGGGGATAGTCCGGGCCAAGGGGCGTCGGCGATGGTCATGATAGAGCCATCGATGAACTCCTCGATCTGATATATCTCCTTCTGATTGATGCGAATATCGTCACCCTCGATGCCGAGGTTGATACCGATACGTTGGAAAGCGGAGGGGAGCATGCCCAGGTCGTTGATTCCTACATTTTTGAGGAGGAGGTTTGAACCGGTCATGGCAGCCATGCCGATAAAACTGCCGACTTCTATCATGTCGGGGAGGAGAGTATGGTGAGTACCGCCGAGGCTTTCGACGCCTGTAATGGAGAGGAGGTTGGATCCGATACCCTCGATACGAGCTCCCATGCGCACGAGCATGCGGCAGAGTTGCTGGATATAAGGTTCGCAAGCGGCATTATATATTGTTGTGACCCCACGCGCCAAGACGGCAGCCATGACGATATTGGCGGTGCCGGTGACAGAGGCCTCATCGAGGAGCATGTAGCACCCCTTCAGCCCCTCGTTGGGAGCAGAGATGGTGTAGGTGTGAGAATCGGAGGCGTAAGAGAAAACAGCTCCAAGATTCTGAAAACCGATAAAATGTGTATCGAGACGGCGACGGCCGATCTTGTCGCCCCCCGGACGAGGCATAAGCGCCTTGCCGAAGCGCGCCAACAGGGGTCCCATCACCATCACCGAGCCGCGTAAAGAAGCGGACTTGCGGCGATACTCCTCGCTGAGGATGTAAGAGAGATCGACACTGTCGGCTTGGAACTCCACCTCAGAAGGTGAAAGATAATTCACTTTCACACCCATATCAGCGAGTAGCGAGATAAGATTTCTCACGTCAGAGATCTGAGGGAGGTTGGAGATAACCACCTTCTCGGGGGTAAGGAGCACGGCACAGATGACTTCGAGAGCCTCATTTTTGGCTCCCTTGATACGAATTTCGCCACTTAGGGGGTGACCACCCTCGACAATAAAGCTGCTCATTTTCTTTTTTTCTTTTTGCTACGCGACTGCGTGGGTTGCGGGATCTCTTTGAACTCGTGTAGGAGGTAGGTATCGGGGTCAAGTTGGATCTTGCCGTCGGAATAGAGAGCGAGATCACGGAGGATCTTGGCATCATCGACACCCTCCTTGTTATGTTGCATCATGAGTTTCTTCATGTGGTGGGCGATCATAGAGATAAGGAGATCCTTCTCTTCGCCATCATCGAGGTCAGCCACGACGGTGATCATCTTCTCGATATTCTTGCCATAATGGCGGAAACGGATGGAAGAAGAACCGTAAGGGAGAGGCTGGGGAGAAGGGTTCATTTTCTCGGCGGTGATCACCTCGCAGGGGAAATCGATGTCGAGTTCGAAACGCGACATGATGTTGATCTGGTCCCAGATTTTGGAATAGTCATTGTTGACACCTACGAGGTCGGGGAAAAGCCCCGCCATAGTGTCGGCGATGGCGTAAGCGCAAGCAGTGCGCTCCTCGCGATCGGGGATGGTGACACAATAATCCACGAGACGCTGGATATTGCGTCCGAACTCGGGCAGAAGCACCGGTTCCATATCAGTGTTGTAAGGAAGCATAATCTATAGGATAATGGTTAGCGACCGAGCACCGAATTTTTGGGCTTAGTGGTCTGGTAAGCTTTAAGATATTGAGGGGTAGAGTATGCGATATCGATGAACTCTTGTCGGCGGAAAGCGAGTTCGGAGAGGGCGAGCATATCCTTGGCTTGAGGGAGGAGCCCCTCGATCCAGTGAGCGTTGGGGTGAGAAATAACCTGCTTAGCCTTCTCAGCGCCGTCGCCGAAGAAATAGAGTTGACGACCGGCATCGAGGAGATCGCGGAAAGAGTCGGCGTCGAGGATCATAGGTCCCGGCTCGGCGAGAGGGCGAAGCGAGAAATCGTAGGGGGCGGTGAAGACCTCCATACGACGGGCGTCGATCATAGGCACGAGGATCTCCTCGGCAGTCCAGTCCATCGAACGGAACATAGCCTTGACGGCGAGTATCTTGAGGGTATCGACACCGATCAGAGGTATGCCGAGGCTGAAAGCGAGCCCCTTGGCGAGAGAGAGGCCGATGCGAAGTCCGGTGTAACTGCCGGGGCCGATGCTGACAGCCACAGCATCGAGAGGGATCTCGCGGCGAGTCAGCTCCTGCATACAACGGTCGACGAAGGGAGCCAATTTATTGGCATGTTGCATACCCTCGGAGTCGTCGAGTTGCATCTCGAGTTGGCCGTCGATGGTGATCGCCACGGAGCAGATCTTGCCGGAAGTTTCTATATTTAATATTGTCATAACTTGCTTAATGTTTATTAGAAGGGGGGAGAGAGTGAGAAGAGGAGGGGGTTATGGGTTATCGGGGGATGAAGAGAGAGCATCGTTGGCTGCTTGAGCGCATCGCATGCCGTCGATGGCAGCAGAGACGATACCCCCGGCATAGCCGGCTCCTTCACCGGCGGGGAAAAGGCGGGCGATGTTGCAAGAGCAGAGAGAGGCGTTGTCGCGATCGACACGTATTGGAGAGGAAGTGCGCGACTCGAGACCTATCATGGTGGCATCGTTGGTGAGGAATCCCCGAGCCTTTCTACCGAACTCGCGGAATCCGTCGGCGAGACGCGAGGCGATGAAAGAGGGAAGGAGAGTGTTGAAATCGGCAGATTGGATTCCGGGGGCGTAGGAAGTGGCGGGAATGGTGGGTGATAATCTACCCTCTACGAAATCGAGCATACGTTGAGCCGGGGCAACTATCGAATTGCCTGCCGCCTCGAAGAAGCGGTGTTCGAGCCACTCCTGGAGGGCGAGCATCTCGAGGGGACCCTTATCGGCAAACTCGGGGAAATCGCCGGGGCGAATCTCGACCACCATACCGGAATTGGCGAAACGTCCGGCGCGTGCCGATGCCGACATACCATTGACCACGAGTTCGCCATCGGCAGCAGCAGCGGGGACCACCACCCCACCGGGGCACATACAGAAAGAATAGACACCACGACCGTCGACTTGGGTGACGAAAGCATACTCAGCGGCGGGGAGGAACTCGCCACGTCCCGCCTTGTTGTGATACTGTATGCAGTCGATGAGGTGCTGGGGATGCTCAAGTCGTACGCCGACAGCGATACCCTTGGCGCTGATAGCGACACCGCGCTGATGGAGCGTTCGGAAGGTATCGTGGGCAGAATGACCGGTGGCGAGGATAAGAGCGTCGGCACGATGAGTAGTACCTGCCACGACGACGCCGACAGCTTTGCCATCTTCTATGATAATGTCGTCGACATGTGCTTCAAAATGCACTTCACCGCCACAAGAGATGATGGTATGACGTATACTCTTGATGATATGTGGTAGACGATCGCTACCGATATGGGGGTGGGCATCGACCAGGATTGAAGGGTCGGCACCATGCTGTACGAAAATCTGGAGGATTTCCTCCACCGAGCCGCGTTTCTTGCTGCGTGTGAAGAGTTTACCATCGCTATAAGCACCTGCGCCCCCCTCGCCGAAGCAATAATTGGATATAGGGTTTATGACCCCTTGGCGAGAGATCTGCGCCAAGTCGCGACGGCGAGCGTCGACATCGCGGCCACGTTCGAAGATGATAGGTCGCAAACCGAGGGTAATCGCCTTGAGTGCAGCGAAAAGACCGGCGGGTCCGGCACCGACGATGATGATAACCGGGGCATCGGTGGGAACAGGAGAAAAAGAGATGGGAGAGATGATAGGGTCGACACGGCGGTCATCGCCCAAAGCGAGGCGAAGGGATAGGTTGAGCATCACCGGGTGCTTGCGAGCGTCGACCGAACGACGCACGATGCAGAGGTCGTGGATCTCACGAGGAGAGACACGAACCACACGAGCGGCCTCGGCGAGCAGATCGGCGTGAGAGGCAGCCAGACGCGGAGAGATGCGAAGAGTTATATCCTTATACACGATTTAGGCGATATTGTCTATTAACCTACAAAATTACCAACAATTTAGGAGAAAAGCAAATTAAGAGCAATTAAGAGCGATTAAGAGTGCTTAAGAGTGCTTAAGAGTGCGCTCATAAATACTTTTAGGGGATAAATGGCGTTAGATAGATATGGGGCTCCGTATGGGAGCTTCGTTTTTGAAAATAAAATATTATGATAGAATGTAATGATAATATCAAAGTCGGGGTCTTGTTTGACTTGGATGGCGTGCTGATCGACAGCGAGCGGGAGTATACCCGTATATGGAGCGAGATCGACCGGCGCTACCCCACCGGAGTGGAGAACTTCGCCATCAAAATCAAGGGGCAGACCCTGCCGGAGATTCTGTCGAATCACTATCCGGAGACGCTACATTCCGCAGTGATCGACATGCTGAATGAGCAAGAGCAGCAGATGCGCTATGAGATGCTTCCAGGGGCAGCAGAGATGCTTAAAGCGCTGAATGAGCGAGGCATCGACGCCGTGCTTGTGACCAGCAGCAACAATCTGAAGATGAAGCATCTACGCGAAGAACAGCCCGACTTGGAAAGCCACTTTGCACATATCATCACCGCCAACGACATCAGTCGCTCGAAGCCTGATCCGGAGGGCTATTTGCTTGGGGCGAATAAGATTGGTGTGGCGCCGAAGAATTGCGTGGTGTTTGAAGACTCGGCACAGGGTGTCAAGGCGGGGAAATCGGCGGGAGCATACGTGGTGGGGCTCACCACTACCCTTCCTGTGGAACGCATTGCCCCCTACAGCGACCGCATAGTCGGCACCTTGGCAGAGGTTGACCTCGATGAAATTATCGAGATACTGAAGAGACGATAAGGACAACCGGAAATAGAGTTAAAAGAGATGAATATCAGGAATATACCCTTGGCAGAGAGGTTGCGCCCCACCACGCTCGAAGACTATATCGGGCAAGAGCATTTGGTGGGAGAAAATGGCATAATCCGCAAGATGATCGAAGCGGGTCATGTCAACTCCTTCATATTGTGGGGACCACCGGGAGTGGGTAAGACCACCTTGGCGAAGATTGTGGCAAACTGCACCGAATCCCCCTTCTACACGCTGTCGGCGGTGACGTCGGGAGTAAAAGATGTAAGGGAAACCTTGGAGCGTGCCGAAGCCGATAGCCGAAGTCTCTTCACCAAGGGAAGGCCGATACTCTTCATCGATGAGATCCACCGCTTCAACAAGTCGCAACAAGACTCGCTCTTGGGGGCAGTGGAGAAGGGAGTGGTGACGCTGATTGGTGCGACGACTGAAAATCCATCGTTTGAGGTAATCAGGCCATTACTCTCTCGAGCACAGGTATATACGCTTAAGTCCTTAGATAGCGAAGGGATGAAACAACTCTTAGATCGAGCCCTGAGCAAGGATGAGATACTTTCGAGCAGAGAGGTGGAGGTTGCAGAAACGACAGCGCTCTTCCGCTATGCAGGGGGAGATGCTCGTAAGCTTCTCAACATACTCGATCTTATCGAACAGTCGACCCCCGAAGGGGAGAAGATGGTGATCAGCGACGAGAGAGTAACCGAGAGTCTGCAAGAGAACCCGGCGGCCTACGACCGCAACGGCGAGATGCACTACGATATCATCTCCGCCTTCATCAAGTCGGTGAGGGGTAGCGATCCGCAAGCAGCAGTCTATTGGTTAGCGCGGATGGTGGCAGGGGGAGAAGACCCGAAATTTATCGCACGACGCCTGGTGATACTCGCCGCAGAAGATATCGGACTGGCCAATCCCAACGCCCTACTGCTGGCAAATGCCACTTTTGACGCATTGTCAAAAATAGGTTGGCCGGAGGGAAGAATAATACTTTCCGAATGTGCCATTTACTTGGCAAATTCCCCAAAGAGCAACAGTGCCTACATGGCCATCGACACCGCTTTGGAGACGGTAAAAGAGACAGGCAACCTGCC
>SFMJ01000055.1 GCA_004553095.1 Bacteroidales bacterium | reverse complement strand
GATGCGATGTGTCACTACACCCTCACTGTCGGTGATGAACGTAGTGCGCACTATTCCCATATATTCTCTGCCTGCCATCTTCTTCTTTTGCCAGACTCCCGCCTCCATGCAGAGCATCAACTCGGTGTCGGCAATCAGCGGAAAGGGCAACTCATATTTGCATGCAAATTTCTGATGACTCGATTCGCTGTCTTTGCTCACTCCGATCACTTGATAGCCACGCTCCAAAAGCTCGCCATAATGATCGCGAAGACTCTTCGCCTCTAAGGTGCATCCCGAGGTGTTGTCCTTGGGATAGAAGTAGATGATAAAGTGCTTGCCGGGATAGTCGCTGAGTTTTACCTCTCTGCCTGTGGCATCCTTGCCCAACAGATCGGGAAATCTCTCGCCCGGTGCTTTTGTCTTATTAACTTGATTTTCCATATTATTTACCTTAATCTAATTTGAGCACTGCCAAGAATGCCTTCTGCGGCACCTCGACAGAGCCTATCTGTTTCATTCGTTTTTTACCTGCTTTCTGCTTTTCCAATAGTTTGCGCTTTCGAGAGATGTCTCCTCCATAACACTTGGCGGTCACATCCTTGCGCACCGCTTTGATCGTCTCGCGTGCTATAATCTTGGCACCTATCGCCGCCTGAATCGCTATGTCAAATTGCTGACGAGGTATCAGCTCTTTCAACTTCTCACACATCCTGCGACCGAATCTCACCGAGTTGCTCTCATGAGTCAGCGTCGACAGCGCATCGACACTCTCGCCATTCAGCAGAATGTCGAGTTTCACCAATTTCGATTGGCGGAAGTCTTTGATATGATAGTCGAAACTGGCATACCCTTTGGAGATGCTCTTCAGCTTGTCATAGAAGTCAATCACGATCTCTCCCAAGGGGATGTCGAAGGTCAGCTCCATACGATTGCCCGAGATATATTCCTGCTTCACCAACTCTCCGCGCTTGCCGAGGCAGAGGGTCATGATCGGCCCTATGTAGTCGGCTTGAGTTATGATCGTGGCGCGGATGTAGGGCTCTTCGATATAGTCGATGGCGGTGGCTTCCGGAAGTCCGGAGGGATTGTGCACTTCGATGTGATTACCCTTCTTGTCGGTCACAATATATGATACGTTGGGCACGGTGGTGATCACATCCATGCCAAATTCTCTGCCGAGTCGCTCTTGCACTATCTCCATGTGGAGCAAGCCCAAGAATCCGCAACGGAACCCGAAGCCCAAGGCCGCCGATGATTCCGGCTGGAAGGTGAGGGAGGCATCGTTGAGCTGCAATTTCTCCAACGATGCTCGCAGATTCTCGAAGTCTTCGGTCTCGATGGGATAGACGCCGGCGAATACCATCGGTTTTACCTCCTGGAATCCCTCGATGGCCTTGTCGCAGGGCTTGTTGACATGGGTGATCGTATCGCCCACTTTCACCTCTTTCGAGGTCTTGATGCCCGAAATGATATATCCCACGTTGCCCGCCGAGAGGGTGGCGCGAGGGGAGAGATTGAGCTTCAATACTCCAACTTCGTCGGCGTGATATTCCTTGCCGGTCGACACGAATTTCACAAAGTCATCTTTGCCTATAGTGCCATTCACTATCTTGTAGTAGGCGATGATCCCTCTGAAGGGATTGAACACAGAGTCGAAGATCAGGGCCTGCAATGGCGCTTCGGGGTCGCCCTGAGGCGCCGGCACGCGCTCCACGATGGCGCGCAAGATGTCGTCGACTCCCATGCCGGTCTTGCCCGACGCCCGGATTATCTCTTCGCGGTCGCATCCCAAGAGGTCGACGATCTGGTCTTCTACTTCGTCGGGCTTCGCACTGTCCAAGTCACACTTGTTGATCACCGGGATGATCTCCAAGTCATTGTCTATCGCCATATAGAGGTTGGAGATGGTCTGTGCCTGGATCCCCTGTGAGGCGTCGACGATCAGCAATGCCCCTTCGCATGCCGCTATCGATCGCGACACTTCGTAGGAGAAGTCGACGTGTCCCGGAGTGTCAATAAGATTCAGAGTGTAGCTCTCGCCGTCAAGGACATATTCCATCTGGATGGCATGACTCTTGATCGTGATGCCTCGCTCTCGCTCCAAATCCATGTCGTCGAGCACTTGGTCGGCCATATCTTTAGCCTCTACGGTGTGTGTACGCTCCAACAGACGGTCGGCTAAGGTCGATTTGCCATGGTCGATGTGCGCTATAATGCAGAAGTTTCTTATTCTTTTCATTTTGCAAAGTTAACATTTTATTTTTGATAACTCTCGATATGCCTCTTCCCTCCCTGTTTCGGTCAGGTCGGGATGATGGCAGTCGGAGTTGATGGCTAACGGCGTTCCTGCCGCCGTCAGCTTATCCCACCATCGCCGCGCCGGGAAGTATCTCCCTTTGCTCTCGATGGCTTTGGTGTTGATCTCGACTATCAATCCGGCTCTCCGGCTATGGCTTATCACATCCGCTATCAGCGAGGCATACCACCCCTGATCTTCAAGTGTTGGATCTGCCATGGCGGCATTGCCGATGATCTTGTCGAAGTGCCCCAAGATCTCAAATCCCCCTATCTCTATCATCGTGAGCACTTGCTCGAAATATTTCTCTACCACATATCGCAGGTCGTCGTGATATCCCTCGCGGAGATAGCGCGAGAATCGCTCGAATTTGCCATCGCAGTCAAGCCATACACCCTCTTGTGTCGGCACGAAGTGAACTGACCCGATCCGATATTCCAGCGGCAGGCGCTGAAAGTAGTCGATGTGAGGACCCCAGTCGCGACTCATGTAGTCGATCTCCATCCCCGTCAGCAGTGCCATCTTATCCTGATATCTCTCTTTGAGACTTTCCATCTCGTCGAGATATGCCGGCACATCTTCCCCCCTCATGTTGCAGGGTGAGGGCTGGCAGAGTGGCGAGTGGGGCGTTACTCCCCATACCTCAAATCCTCGGCGATATGCACCCTCCACTATCTCGCTCAGCGGCGCATGTCCGTCGCAATATTGAGTGTGGGAGTGTAAGTTATAACGCTGAGTCTTCCCTATTATATTTTTTATATCCTCTATTTCCATCGATTTTTTTACCTATACTGTCGTGTCTGCGATCTCTTTGCCTCTATTTCAAGAGCTTGTAGAGATCGGAGCGAAGTCGCTTTACCTCTTCTCGCTTGGCTTCGAGATCTTTCTCTCGCTGGGCGATGCGCTCTGCCAATGATGAGCTCTTGCTCTCGTGATATTGGCGACGGTCGTTGTCAAGAAGCTTTTCGAGTGCATCTTCTTTACTCTTCTCCAAGAGATATTTCTTCATCGCTGTCCGCGCTGTGGGCGAGGGTAGTTCGTCGTAGTAGTGGTAGATTCTGCCTCCCGAAGCGGCTAAGGTGAATTCTTTGACTTTCGTCTCGGAGGCGGGGTCGATGGCTCGAATCGTGGCAAGCAGGTCGGCGTAGTCGCCATCTTCCGGCTGTGTCTGCATATATTCGCTCAGTCGCGCGAATCCTATTACATCATCTTCGTCTGAGGAGTAGTTGGTGCGCATGTCGTTGGTGATGAAGAGGTAGATGGTGACTTCATCTTCAAGTTGATTGCGCTCCGTGGCCCACCATCCGACGCCGTTGTATTCGTCGATGGCAAGCAGGTAGTCGTCGTAGGGTGAGTTGTAGGGAAAACCCAAGTTGGAGGGCTGTAGGAAGCTCCCGTCGGCGGCATCGCGAGTGGCCACCATGATGTCGTATCCACCGATCGACCCCTCGCCGTTGCACGCATAGTAGAGGGTCACTCCATCTGCCATCATGAAGGGATAGATGGCATCGCCACCCTGCGACAACTCTTCGGATAGGGGAGTCGTTTCGCTCCATTTACCATCGGTGAGTAGCGTCGATTCTACCAGCTGCATGTTGCCCACACTGTCGGGGCGTGCCCAGAGCTTGTAGTCGCGCCCTTCGTTCTGATAGACATAGTCGACTCCCTCTTGCTCGGAGGAGGACAGTGCCCTGCTATCGCTCAGAATCCCGGCGGAGACCGGCAATTTATACTGCTTGAAAAAGTCCCGGCGAGGCACGCTGATGCTGTCGATTACTACGATCTTTTCTACCCGATCCAAGAAGTTCTCGGCTTGCATTAACTGCTCGCTGTATAGCTTGTATTTCTGTTCAAAGGCCTCTTCGGGACGCTTCAGCTTCTTGCGCGTCTGACTCTTGCGTGCCTGACTGTAAAGCCGGTCGGCTTCGTCAAATTGATAGTCCATATAGGCATCTCGCCCCTGCTCCAACAGATCCATCGGAGTGGCAGGCGCTGCATCCGTCTCGGCAACTCCCAAACACATCGCCGCTACTATGCCATATAAGTATCTTATTTTTTTCATTTTCGCTATTTTGTGTAATATCTTGCAAATTTACGGAAAATCTTTCAAAAATCTCTTAATTTCCCCCTATTTTGCACAAAATTCGGTTTTTTGAGAATTTTTTATTATCTTTGCACCGATTTATGCACTCTCGTTTGTGCACATATCATTTCATTTCGTATCATAATCTAACATAATTAATATGAGTCTTAATATCATCGTTTTGGCCAAACAGGTGCCCGACACTCGCAATGTCGGTAAGGATGCTATGAAGGAGGATGGTACTATCAACCGTGCCGCTCTCCCCGCCATCTTCAACCCCGAGGATCTCAATGCCCTCGAACAGGCCTTGAAACTAAAAGAACAGTATCCCGGCTCTAAGGTGACTCTCCTCTCTATGGGTCCGGCTCGTGCCGCTGAAATCATTCGTGAAGGTATGTATCGCGGCGCCGACGGAGGTATCGTCCTCTCCGATAGAGCTTTCGCAGGGTCTGATACCCTCGCCACTTCTTACGCTCTGAGCGCTGCTGTTGCCAAGATCGGACAGTATGATCTGATCATCGGCGGCCGCCAGGCTATCGATGGCGATACCGCCCAGGTTGGTCCCCAGATCGCCGAAAAACTCCACCTCCCTCAGGTCACTTATGCCGAGGATATCATCGAAGTTAAGGATGGTAAGGCACTCGTGAAGCGCCGCATCGAGTCGGGCGTCGAAACTGTCCGCACTCCTATCCCCGCTGTGATCACCGTAAATGGCTCGGCAGCCCCCTGCCGCCCTCGCAATGCCAAGTTCGTGCAGAAGTATAAGTATGCCGCTGTGCCTTCTGAGGTCGCCGCTGATCCCGCCAAGAAGGATCTCATCGAGAAGCGCCCTTACCTCAACATCGGCGAGTGGTCTGCTCAATATGTCGATGCTGACCTCAACCAGTGCGGCCTCGCCGGATCTCCTACTAAGGTGAAACAAATCGAAAATGTAGTCTTCACCGCCAAGGATGCTCGCCGCGTCGAAAATAATGACCAGGAGATCGAAACTCTTATCAAAGAACTCATCGCTAACCATACAATCGGATAATCATGGCATCGGATAAGAATAATTTAATCGTTTATTGCGAATTTGAGGATGGTAAGGTGGCTGATGTGAGCCTCGAACTCCTCACCAAGGGTCGCCAACTCGCCGATAAACTCGGCATCAAGCTCGAAGCTGTCGTAGCCGGCGACAATCTCTCCGGTATCGAAAATCAAGTGTTCCCATACGGCGTTGATACTCTCTATAAGGTGGAGGATCCTCGCCTTTATCCCTATACTTCGCTCCCCCACAGCTCTCTCCTTATCAATCTCTTCAAGGAGAAGGAACCACGCATCGCTTTCATGGGCGCTACTTCTATCGGCCGTGACCTCGGCCCACGCGTCTCTTCCGCTCTCCATAGCGGTCTGACTGCCGACTGCACACAACTCGAGATCGGCGACCATACCGACGCTCGCACCGGCGAAGTCTATAAGGATCTCCTCCTCCAGATTCGCCCCGCTTTCGGCGGTAACATCGTCGCTACTATCGTCAACCCCGAGTGCCGACCTCAGATGGCTACTGTCCGCGAAGGCGTCATGAAGAAGGAAGTCTACAACCCCGACCACAAGGGTGTTGTAGTTGACCTCAAGGCTGATGATTATACCTCTCCCCTCGATTATGTCGTTGAGGTCATCGATCGTAATGTCGAGAAGTCTAAGGTCAACCTAAAGGGTAGCGCCGTTGTCGTCTGCGGCGGTTATGGCATGGGTAGCAAGGAGAATTTCCAAATGCTCCATGACCTGGCTGATGTGCTCGGCGGAGAAGTCGGCGCAAGCCGCGCTGCTGTCGATGCAGGTTGGGCTGACCACGATCGCCAGATCGGACAGACAGGCGTAACTGTTCGCCCCAAACTCTATATCGCTTGCGGTATCTCCGGCCAAATCCAACATATCGCCGGTATGCAAGAGTCTTCGATCATTATCTCTGTCAATAATGATCCCGACGCCCCGATCAATGATATCGCCGATTATGTCATCACCGGCAATGTCGAGGATGTCGTGCCTAAATTAATCAAGTACTATAAAAAGAATACGAAATAATGGCTAATTTCTATAAAGACAACGAGGCGCTCAAACATTATCTCACCCATCCGATGATGGAGAAGATCGTGGCGCTCAAGGAACGCGATTACGCTGATGCCGAAAAATACGATTATGCCCCCTTCGACTATGCCGACGCCCAGGATAGTTATGACAAGGTGCTCGAAATCGTAGGCGAAATATGCGGCGATATCATCGCTGAAAATGCCGAGGAGGTCGACCATACAGGACCCCGCGTGGAAAATAACCGTGTGATCTATGCCGAGGGTACTGCCCGCAATCTCGACGCTTGCCGCAAGGCCGGCCTTATGGGCATGGCTATGCCACGTCGCCTCGGTGGCCTCAATTTCCCTATCACTCCCTACATCATGGCTGCCGATATCGTCAGCCGAGCTGATGCCGGATTCGAAAACCTCTGGGGCCTCCAGGATTGCGCCGAAACTATCTATGAGTTCGCTGATGAGGATCAGAAACAAAGATATATCCCCCGCGTTTGCGCCGGCGAAACCATGTCCATGGACCTCACCGAGCCTGACGCCGGTTCAGACCTCCAGTCGGTTATGCTCAAGGCTTCTCAGAAGGAGGATGGTTCTTGGGTGCTCAATGGCGTGAAGCGTTTCATCACCAATGGCGACTCCGATATCCACCTCGTGCTCGCTCGCTCTGAAGAGGGTACTAAGGATGGTCGTGGTCTCTCTATGTTCATCTACGATAAGAGAAATGGTGGAGTCAATGTGCGTCGCATCGAAAATAAGATGGGTATAAAGGGTAGCCCCACTTGCGAACTTACATACAAGGATGCCCCCGCCGAACTCGTCGGCTCTCGCCGCCTCGGTCTTATCAAGTATGTCATGGCCCTCATGAATGGCGCTCGACTCGGCATCGCCGCTCAAAGCGTCGGCCTCAGCGAAGCCGCCTACCGCGAAGCTCTCGGATATGCCAAGGAGCGTTGCCAGTTCGGTAAACCAATCATCGAGTTCCCCGCCGTGTCCGAGATCCTCTCTGTGATGAAGGCTAAACTCGACGCTACTCGTGCTCTCCTCTACGCTTGCTCTCGATATGTCGACGTTTATAAAATCTACGACGATATCGCCAAGGAACGCAAACTCTCTGTCGAGGAACGCAAGGAGGCTAAGGAATTCTCCAAACTCGCTGACGCTTTCACTCCACTCGCCAAGGGTCTCTCTTCTGAGTTCTGCAACCAGAATGCTTACGACGCTATCCAGATCCATGGCGGCTCCGGATTCATGAAGGATTACGCTTGCGAACGAATCTATCGCGACGCTCGCATCACTTCGATCTACGAGGGTACTACTCAGCTCCAGGTCGTAGCTGCTATCCGCCATGTCACCACCGGTACATACCTCAACTGGATCAACTCTCACCTCGAGGGTGAGTTCAATCCCGCTGATCAGGCTGTCGTCGCCAAACTCAAAGCTATGGCTGAGAAATATGCCGCTGCTGTTGAGGCTGTCACTGCTGTCGGTGATACCAAATATCTCGACTTCATGGCGCGCAGACTCGTCGAAATGGCAGGATACTCCGTGATGAGCATTCTCCTCCTCGAGGACGCCGCTCGCAATGACATGTTCCGTCGCTCACTCAACGTCTTCGTCAACTTCGCCGAAGCCGAAGTAGAAAAGCACGCTGCATTCATCGCAAAGTGTGCCCCCGAACAGCTCAACAACTACCTGTACTCACAAGACTGATCCATACCCCAAAGATTAATCTAAAAATCCCAATAAAAAAGATGGAGGCTGTTTTTTGCAGTTTCCATCTTTTTTAAATATAGAGCGGGTAGCGTTGTCATTGCCAGTATGTCTTCGGGTGGCACACTTCCCTTTTTTGTCTTCGGGTGGCACACTTCCCTTTTTTTGTCTTCGGGTGGCACACTTCCCTTTTTTTTGTCTTCGGGTGGCACACTTCCCTTTTTTGTCTTCGGGTGGCACACGTCCCTTTTTTGTCTTCGGGTGGCGTGCGAAGCACGCTTTTTTTTATGTTTTACAACACACAGCGCGCTCCTTTATTTTAAGGAGCGCGCTCTAATAAAATATGCGTTATTGATGATTTTATTTCAGGGCGATTCTTATGGCTTGGAGCATGGGCTCTACGCTTAGGTCGCTTTGGGTGGCGTGGCGCATCCATTCGTTGGGAGTCAGTCGCCCTAAGGTGTAGATGCGACTTACTTCGGTGGCGAAGTCGTGGCTCTTGAAGTGATTCTCCAACTGGTATTGGATGATCTGCCCGAAGGCGTATGCCGAGAGGTAGAGCGGGTAGCAGATGGCGTGTGAGTAGATGCCTAAGATGAGCTCGTCTTTGCATCCGAACACCGGAGCATAATATTCGTTCCAGATCGATCGCGCCAGGTCGCATACCGCCTCTTTAAGCTCGGAAGCTGTTGCCTCGGGATGCGCATACATCCATTTCCATACGGAGATGTCGAGCAGCGATACGCCGCATATCTCATACATGCTCCATGCCGCATCGAGCACGTCAAGACGATCTTTTCCTTCGCTCTCGTTGTCGTATCCCATGATCTGAAGGTCTTTCTTCTGGAATACGAATGCCAAGGCTTCGGTGAAGCCGGTGTTGGGCACGCCGTGCATCGTGTAGTAGTCGATGTCGTAGAGGGAGATGGTCTGTTCGACGTTGTGGCCGAATTCGTGGATGGCGATGTTGTAGCCTTTGTAGTCCATGCCGCCGGAGGGTATGCGGGTCCGCAGGTGAGACATCTGTCCGTGATGCTCGGCTCCCCAGGCATGTCCACTGCCGCGTGCCGGATCCACTTCGATCTTGTCGCTGATATATTTCGCTCTCTCTTCGCTAAACCCTAATTTCTTCAGTATCTCAGGCAGGTCGGCTTTGAAGGCGGCATTGTCGGGATATTTGGCGCGGGTGATGGCACTCAACTCATCTTCGTTGATCTCGCTGCGAGCTTTGAACCCATCATACCAGATGTCGTATGCCTTTAATTTGCGACCTAATCGCTTGGAGATGAGTTTGCCTATCTTCTTCATCTCCGGTGCCGACAGGTATTGACGGAAGATGCTTTCGGCGCGGTCGACCGAGATCTCCATCTGATTGTTGAAGTTGCGATCGATATAGGTGTTGCGGCAACATTGGTCCACCAGTTGCTCGGCGTGGAAGTTGTCGAGCAGGTATTGGTAGCGGCGCTCTCCTTCGGGATGTGTCTCCACCTCTTTGCCGCCGTCGGTGACACGGTTGCTCACCGGATCCCACACATAGCGGTCGCTGTTGATCACCTCTTGCGGGATGCTCTGGTCGACGATGCGTTTCATCACATCATA
>SFMJ01000054.1 GCA_004553095.1 Bacteroidales bacterium | reverse complement strand
CAAGAGGACATCTCTATTGCCCTCTTGGAAGACTCGCGCTTGGTCTCGCTCCAGAAGGAAAGCCGCAACATAGCTTACGCTGTCGGTGATATCTATCTGGCCAAGGTGAAAAAGATCATGCCGGGTCTGAATGCCGCATTCGTCGATGTCGGCTACGATAAAGACGCTTTTCTTCATTATCTCGATCTCGGACCTCAATTCAGCTCTTATTCCGATTTCCTCTCCGAGGCTTTCGCCGATAAGAAGAAAGTCCCTTCGATCTCTAAGCGTAAACTTTTGCCCGATATCCCAAAACAGGGCACTATCCAGTCTGTCGTCCAGCCGGGGCAGCTCCTCCTCGTGCAAATCGCCAAGGAGCCTATTTCTTCCAAAGGACCCAGACTCACCACCGAACTCTCTTTCACCGGACGATACATGGTCCTGATGCCTTTCGGCGATAAAATCTCGGTCTCCCAGAAAATCAAATCTACTGAGGAGAAAATCAGACTTCGTCAGCTCATTGGCAGTATCAAGCCTAAAGGTTTCAGCGTAATCGTCAGAACTTCTGCCGAGGGTAAACGTGTGGCTGAACTTAACAATGAGTTGCGCTCTCTGCTCAAATATTGGGAGGAGGCTATTTTTAAAATGCAACGTAGCAAAGCCCCTGATTTGATCTATGAGGAGGAGTCGCGTGCCGTCAGCATTATTAGGGATCTTTTTTCCCCTAGTTTCGAAAATATTTACGTCAATCATGCCGACACGTTCACGCAAATCCAAAATTATGTATCCCTGATCTCTCCCGAGTGTGGAGATGTCGTCAAACTTTATACCAAGGATACCCCTATATTCGATTTCTTCAACATCACTCGTCAGATCAAATCAAGCTTCGGCAAGACTGTCTCCTTCCGCTCCGGTGCCTATCTGATCATCGAAAGCACCGAAGCTCTGCATGTGATAGACGTCAATTCCGGCAATCGTAGCAAGGCGTGCCCCGACCAGGAGTCTAATGCCCTGGATGTTAACCTCAAAGCCGCCGATGAAATTGCTCGTCAGTTGCGCCTCAGAGATATGGGCGGTATCGTTGTCGTCGATTTTATCGATATGGCTAAGGCTGATCACCGTCAGCAACTCTATGACCACATGAAGGAGGTGATGGCTCACGACCGTGCTCGCCACAATATCCTGCCTCTCAGTAAGTTCGGTCTTATGCAGATAACTCGCCAACGTGTGCGCCCGGCTCTCGATATCACCACAAGCGAGTCATGCCCTTCCTGCTTCGGTAAAGGTGAAGTCCAATCTTCGATCCTTTTCACCGATCGACTCGAGGAGAAAATCGAGTATCTCGTGCAGCATCTGAAGATCAAAAAGTTTACCATGTATATCCATCCATTTGTCGATGCTTACGTCAAAAAGGGTGTATTCTCTCTCTATGGAAAGTGGAGACGAAAGTTCGGACGTTCGTTTAAGGTGATCGCCGATGAGTCGCTCGCTTATCTCCAGTATCGCGTCATCGACCCCGATGGTAAGGAGATCGACCTCAAGGAGGAGAGTGATATCAGCTCAAGCCAAAGCAAAAACAGAGTCCGTTTCAGAGATAATAACGATGAGAATTGAAGAAAAGCTCTAAAGCTTAGTTATCCTTTTTTTCGGATAATCCCTATCATCAAGAGAGGTGAAGCCATCAGGCTCCACCTCTCTTCTATTTTTTTTAATTCCTAATTCCTAATTCCCCAACGCATCCGCTACGATGAAGGTGCTCCCCCCGATATAGATGATGTCTTGTGGAGTGGCTTCAGCCTCTGCAGCAGCCATCGCCTCTTTGACACTCTGATAGAGATGAGAGCATAGTCCTCGCTCTTGACAACGTCGCAACAATTCTTCGCAACTCATGGCGCGAGGTATCGCAGCTTGCGTCACATAGTATTCCGCATCTGCCGGAAACATCGGCAGGATATGATCCACATCTTTATCTGCCACGAATCCTATCACAAAGCGGAGAACTCCACCTTCTCGTTTGGAAAGTATCTCTTGTAATTGTCTGAGATTATAACGCAATCCCGCTTCGTTGTGACCGGTGTCGCAAATGGTCAGTGGAGACTCTTTGAGCACTGTCCATCTCCCTTGGAAGCCGGTCAGTTCGCATACTTCACGAAATCCTCGTTCTTCCGCATCGCGACTTATCTCGACGCCGATACGTCGCAATGAGTCGATAGCCACACGTGCCGTGTTCACATTCTTCTCTTGATATGCTCCGTGAAGTTCGCATCTTAACGCCTCGTTGGCTCCCTTGTCGATCTCCCGATATGCCTCTCTGAGTGTCGTGCCTGCCTCTGCGGCCTTGGCGCGGAACACAGGCTCGGTCTCTTCCGTCGCCTCGCCGATCACGGCAGGTATTCCCGGCTTGATGATCCCCGCCTTCTCTCCGGCTATCGCTGCCAACGTGTCGCCCAAAAATTGGGTGTGATCTTTCGATATGTTTGTGATCACTGACAGTATTGGCGTGATGATATTGGTGGAGTCCAATCTTCCTCCCATCCCAACTTCGATCACGGCATAGTCCACCTCTTCGGAGGCAAACCATTCGAATGCCATCATCATCGTCAACTCGAAGAAGGAGGGCTTGTCGCCCTGATAATCCATGCCGCGCCAGCGCTCTACAAAGTCGACTACCCTCGATTCGGGTATCTTCTCTCCGTTGATGCGCATACGCTCACGGAAGTCTACCAAGTGGGGGGAGGTGTAGAGCCCTGTCTTATACCCCTGACTCTGGAGTGTCGCCGCAATCAAACTCGATACACTCCCCTTGCCGTTGGTGCCCGCCACATGGATAGATTTCCATCTCCGATGCGGATCCCCGAATTGTCGCGATAATGCCTCACTCCTCTCCAATCCCGGCTTGTAGGCAGCTGCTCCTACTCGCGAAAACATAGGCAACTGTCTGAATAGCCATTCTATCGATTCTTTATAGTCCATATATTGCTAAGCCGGCGATCCCGGCAAGTATGATTACCATTATTGGATGCATCTTATATTGCTTCCCCTCCACTTTCACCGGAAAGTAGACCAAGCAGAAGGAGACAACACATATCAGCGTCGAGATGATCAGCTCTCGATTCTCTCCGTGTGGGTTGAAGTTCTCTCGGTTCATCAGCAGGATTGCCGCTGAGGCTATCAGCCCGACCACCACCGGACGTAGCCCGGCAAAAATCGCCTTAATCACTCCGCTCTCTTGATGCCGCCTGATGAAGTGCGAACAGTATAACACCAAGAAGAAACTGGGCACTGTCACTGCCAAGGTGGCTATCACCGAACCTATGATGCCCCACACCGGTGAACTTAGACTCGGATCCGTGGCCATCGGTGCTACATATCCGATATATGTGGCGGAGTTGATGCCGATTGGCCCCGGCGTCATCTGTGAGATTGCCACGATGTCGGTAAACATCTGCTGTGTGAGCCAGCCATTGTCGGTCACGATGATCTTCTGCACTAAGGAGAGCATCGCATACCCACCCCCGAATCCGAAGATCCCTATCCTCAGATATGCCCAAATGAGTTTTAAGTATATTCCCATTGTTTCCTCTCTTTGTCTTTATGCTTTACCCGTTTTATCCAATTTCCTTCTCCCTATAGCCCAGAAGAGATAGCCTCCCATGCCTCCCAAGATGATGTAGATGATTGGGTTGGACACAACACCGAGGTTGAGCGAAATCATAAGTGCCACCACCAAGGGTATCCACACTGTCTTAATGGTCAGTCGAGCCGCCTTGGCCGATGTCACCACCGGAGCAATGATCAGTGCCACAACTGCCGGACGTATACCCATAAAGATTGCCGAGAGCACTCGATTGTTCTTGATAGTCTCGGGGGTCAAGAAGATGGCTATTGCCAAGATGATCAGAAAGGAGGGGAGGATGGTCCCTAAGGAGGCTACAATGCTTCCCTTCATCCCGCCGATCTTGTCTCCGATCGCCGTCGCTATGTTCACAGCCAAGATCCCCGGCATAGATTGGGCTATCGCCAAGAGATCAAGAAATTCTTCCCGCTCTATCCAGCCATGACGATCCACAATCTCTTTCTCGATCACCGAAATCATAGCCCAGCCTCCCCCGAAGGTGAAGGCCCCTATCTTGAAAAAACTCGTAAATAGTTGCCAATAGTCTCTATTCACTTTTCCTATTATTTTTTGCTGGTGATAAGTATTCTTATCAGTTGCTGATTCTTCTTTTTTTCTGCAAATTTACTACTTTTTCCATTATATTGACCCCTATTCTGAAATTCTTTTCCCTTTGTTTTCTTTTTTGTCATATAATTTTCTTAATTTTGCAATGAAGTGGGGTAGTGGTCTTGTCAGAGATGTAGTTTTGTCGCTATGCTTGAGACATCCGCTATGCTCCCTCGATATTCTTTTTACTTAATTGATTTATAATAAGTTATAGTAGTATATGGCTATCTGGTTTGAATGTAAGGTGCGTTATGACAAGATGCAGGAAAATGGTATGGTTAAGAAGGTTAACGAACCCTATCTCGTTGATGCTCTGACTTTTACTGAGGCTGAGTCGCGCATCATCGAGGAAATGAAACCCTATATCTCGGGCGAGTATTCCATCTCGTCGGAGAAGAAGACCAAGATCTCGGAAATCTTCTATCATGAGGGTGGCGATCGTTATTACCTCGTGAAGGCTGCTTTCATCTCTTACGATAATAAGACCGACACCGAGAAGAAATCGATCTCTCAGATTCTCGTGCAGGCGTGCGACCTTGAGGAGGCTCTCAATAATTTCAATGAGGGCATGAAGGGCACGATGGATGATTACACCATCGTCTCGATCGCCGAAACTGCCATCATGGATATCTTTAAGGTTAATCTTGACCCCAATTCTCAGGAGTAACCCGTCCCTTTAGTTCAGACCTCTCTCCCCTCTCAGTGTTATGATTTCTGAAGAGTTACATAAAATATATGATGAGCTTCCGCAGGGTGTCCGCCTTGTGGCTGTCTCTAAGTTCCACCCCGTAGAGGCTATCCGCGAGGCCTACGATGCCGGTCAGCGCTGTTTCGGCGAAAGCCGTGTCCAGGAACTCCTCGCCAAGATCCCTCAGCTCCCCGATGACATCCGGTGGCATTTTATCGGTCATCTCCAGACCAATAAGGTCCGCCAGCTCATCGGCCATACTGCCATGATCGAGAGTGTCGATTCCACCCGACTTCTGAATCTTATCGATAGCGAGTCGCTCAGAGCCGGTGTCACCACTCGCGTGCTCATGCAAATCCATGTCGCCCGGGAGGAAACCAAGTTCGGATTCTATCCCGAAGAACTCCTCGAGTTCTTCCGATCCCGGCAGTTCGAGTCGCTACAAGCCACTCACATCTGCGGTGTTATGGGTATGGCTTCCAATACTGATGACACCGAGCGTGTACGTCAGGATTTCGCTGCCATCGCTCGTACATTCCATGATATCGCCGATGATGATACCCTCGGTTTGCGTGGCTTCAACACCATCTCTATGGGCATGAGCGGCGATTGGAATATTGCTGTCGAGCAGGGGGCTAATCTTATCCGTATAGGTACTCGCATATTCGGCGAGCGCCAATATTAGTTCTTTATTGTGTCTTCTATTTTTTTATTTTTTAACCTAAAATTTTTTTAACCTAAAATCATAAATTCTTATGGGTTCACAAGTTTCTACAACCTCGGGAAAGCCTTCCGGTAGCGGCGCTCTGATCGCTATCGTAGCGATGTCTTTCCTCTTCGCCATGATTGCTTTCGTCACTAACCTCGCCGCACCCCTCGGCACCATCTGGAAAGGCCACTATGAGTGGGCAGGTATGGTCGGCAATTTTATGAATTTCTTGGCTTACCTCATCATGGGTATCCCCGCCGGTATGCTCCTCCAGCGCATCGGCTATAAGAAAACGGCTCTACTCGCCATGGCTATCGGAGTCGTGGGCGTTTTCTTGCAGTATCTATCCAGCATCACAGGTGCCGACATCGACACGTTCTCCGTGGCAGGCGGCACAGTAAAACTCGATTTTATCATCTATCTCCTCGGTGCGTTCGTCTCCGGTTTCTGCGTCTGCATCCTCAATACGGTCGTCAACCCGATGCTCAATATCCTCGGTGGCGGCGGTAATAAGGGCAATCAACTCGTGCAGCTCGGGAGTTCGTTCAATTCTCTCGCCGGCACTCTTACC
Source organism: Bacteroidales bacterium (assembly GCA_004553095.1). Taxonomy (GTDB): domain Bacteria; phylum Bacteroidota; class Bacteroidia; order Bacteroidales; family Muribaculaceae; genus Lepagella. The sequence goes on along the minus strand of SFMJ01000054.1, from coordinate 3,596 downwards.
CCTCTCTTCGTGGGTATGCTCGTCGGCACTGTCACTGCCGATACGTCGATGGCTAATGTCGCTCCCCTCCTCTGGATCGCTATGGGAGTCTTCGTTTTCGCTTTCGTCGTGATCTTCTTCGTCAATATCCCCGAGCCTGTGGCTGTCTCCAAAGATGGCGCCAAGAAGAAGTATACTCACAGCGCATGGAGCTTCCGTCATACTCTGCTCGGTGTCATCGGTATCTTCTTCTATGTCGGTATCGAGGTCGGCATCCCGGGCGTATTGATCTTCTACCTCTCTGACAGCGCTGCATCCGGTATCACCGAAAATGCCACTGCCGTGGCAGGCGCCGTGGCTGCCGTCTATTGGCTCTTGATGCTCGTGGGCCGTCTCTCTTCTTCTGCCATTTCAGGCTCGGTGAGCAGCCGCACGCAGCTTATCGCCGTCTCTTCGCTGGCTATCATCTTTGTCATCCTCGCCATCGTTATGCCCGCATCTATCCGCGTAAATATGCCCGCATATTCCGCTGAAGCCGGTTTCTCGTTAGACCAAGTCCCCATCTCAGCCCTATTCCTCGTGCTCTGCGGCCTATGTACTTCTGTGATGTGGGGCGTGATCTTCAACCTCGCTGTTGAGGGACTCGGCAAGTATACCGCTCAGGCTTCCGGTCTGTTTATGATGATGGTGGTCGGCGGCGGTGTGATGCCTCTTATACAAAATGCTATCGCCAATTCTATCGGGTATCTTGAATCTTATTGGCTCGTGGTCGCCATGTTGGTTTACCTATTGTTCTACGCCCTCGTCGGTTGTAAGAATGTCAATAAGGATATCCCGGTCGATGATGTAGACTAAATATAATTCTTTAAATTATACCATGGACAGAAAAATTATGGATTCAGCAGCCGACAATCTCCGCGTGCTGATCGCCCAAATGGTTGAAAAGGCCAAGTCCGGCCATCCCGGTGGTGCTATTGGTGCCGCTGATTTTATCAATGTGCTCTATTCGCAGTTCCTGACCTACGATCCCGATGATGCCAATTGGTTCTGCCGCGATCGTTTCTTCCTCGATCCCGGTCACATGTCGCCGATGTTATATGCAGTGCTGACCTTCGCCGGGTATTTCTCTGTAGAGGATCTTCAGAGTTTCCGCCAGTGGGGTAGTGTAACTCCGGGTCACCCTGAACTCGATGTAAATCGCGGCATTGAAAACTCTTCCGGACCTCTCGGACAGGGTCATGCCATGGCCGTCGGTTGTGCCATCGCTGAGAGATTCCTCGCTGCTCGCTTCGGTGAGGTCGTGTCGCATAAGACTTACGCATTTATCTCCGATGGCGGCATTCAGGAGGAAGTGTCGCAGGGTGCCGGTCGTATCGCCGGACACCTCGGTCTCCATAATCTTATCATGTTCTATGATGCGAATGATGTCCAACTCTCTACCAAGGTCTCTGATGTAGACACTGAGGATGTCGCTGCCAAGTATCGTGCTTGGGGATGGAATGTGATCGAGATCGATGGCTCAGACCCTGTCGCTATCGCTGAGGCTCTCGAAGCTGCCAATAAGGAGTGTAGCCGCCCGTCGCTCATTATCGGTCATACCATCATGGCTCGCCATGTCGTTGCTGCCGATGGCAGTTCGCTCGAGGGTGCTGTCTCTACCCATGGCCAACCCCTCTCCGCTGCAGGTGCTGATATCTGTGCTACTATTCGCAATCTTGGTGGCGATCCCGAGAACCCCTGGGAGATTCGTCCTGAAGTTAAAGAACTATATGCTCAGCGCGCTGAGGAACTTCGTAAGGTTGTCGCAACCCGCCGTCAGGCTTTCGCTCGCTGGCAGGAGGAGAATCCCTCTGAGGCTGATCTCTTGCAGAGTTATATCGATGGCAAACTCCCAAATCTCGATTGGAGCGATGTCTCTTATAAGCCTAATGTGCCTTCGCGTGCCACCTCTTCTGCTTGTCTCTCTTTCCTCGCTGAGCATGTCTCCAATATGATCGTCTCTTCTGCCGACCTCGCCAATAGCGATAAGACCGATGGATTCTTGAAAAAAACGGGTGCACTCCGTCGCGATAATTTCACCGGTGGTTTCCTCCATGCAGGCGTCGCCGAACTCACCATGGCATGCCTGATCAATGGCATCGCTCTACATGGCGGAGTGTTTGCAGCCTGCGGCACATTCTTCGTCTTCAGCGATTATATGAAACCTGCCATCCGTATGGCGGCTCTTATGCAGCTCCCCGTGAAGTTCATCTATTCTCACGATTCTTTCAGAGTAGGAGAGGATGGCCCCACTCATCAACCTATCGAGCAGGAGGCTCAGATGCGTCTCCTCGAGCAGGTTCGCAATTTCAGCGATCGCCCTTCGATTCTCGTCTTGCGTCCCGCTGACAGCGCTGAGACTATAGCCGCTTATAAGCTCGCTATGGAGAATGTTAAGACTCCTACTGTCTTGATCTTCTCGCGTCAGAACTTGGAGGATCTCCCGGGCGAGAACCGCCGCCAAGAGGCTATGAAAGCCAAGTATGGTGCTTATGTGGTGCGTCAGGATGATCGCCCTGACGTTACTCTCGTCGCTAATGGTAGTGATGTGGCTCTCTTGCTCCATGCTGCAGAGGTTCTCGAAACTGAAGGTATTCATGCCCAAGTGGTATCCATACCCTCTATCGGTCTCTTTATGGAGCAGAGCGAGGAATATCGCAATAGCGTTATCCCTGACGGCGTGAAGATCTTCGGCTTGACATCGGGTCTTCCTTCAGTGCTCTATCCTGTGATGAAAGGTCGTTATGAAGTTATGGGCCTAAGCCGCTTCGGAGCCTCTGCGCCAGCCAAGGTGCTCGAAGAGAAGTTCGGCTACAACGTCCCCGCTGTCCTCGACCGCATCCACCACTTCCTAACCGCCGAATAATCCCCATCCCCACATAAAAAAGGAGGCTTTTGGCCTCCTTTTTTTATGTTCGTTCGGATTATAATAACATCCTTTTCGCTCTTATTTTTCGAAGAGACTATCTATGGTCAGCACTTTTACAAAGTCTCCGAAGTATTCGTTGTATTTTATGCCATAGGTCGATATTAGAGTCGGATGAATGATCATCTTTCGTGGAATTTGCTCTGATAGTAAATTCTGACGATGAACTAAAACTCGGTGATATGACTTGTCTACAACAAACTCGTCACTATAGAATTTCATTTCACACATGTTGACTACATTATCCTTGCGTATGATCAATAGGTCTATCTGAGTCCCTTCTTCTTCTGAATCTCCCGAAACTGACCATGCCGATTGTTTCGTTGATACTCCCGATATACCCAATGATTTCTTGATTTGACCGATATGTGAAAGACATACCTCTTCAAATGCAAACCCTCGCCAAGCTGTCACTTTGGGAGATGTGTGGCCGGCAGACCATAATCCTTCGTCAAGACTGCTTGTGCCTTTAACAAAGCGAAGATAAAACAATGAAAAATGATCTATGAGCTTGTAACGGTTTTGGCGCTTCCCTAAGCCAAATGGCTGATAGGTGAGGATGTAGTCACTCGCTTCAAGTGCTCGAAGGAGTTTGGTAAGGCCTCCTCCATCTGTGATGCCTGCAAGTCGTGATATCTCTTGTCGTGTGTAG
>SFMJ01000053.1 GCA_004553095.1 Bacteroidales bacterium | reverse complement strand
TGTCGCTCTATGATTTGTTCAATCTCGAACCTACTGACCTGGAACCGTTTGCAATAGATCTTACTGAATTTAAGGCTGTATATAAGGACAAACGTATACAAGTGGCTTTCCGCTACTATGGTGCCGACGGTAACACTGTTTTGCTCGATAATATCAGTGTTTCTAATCCTTCTCTCGAAGCCAGCTATTCTTGGCCTTTGGGTACTCAATTTTTCGGTCTTTCCTCTGATTGGGTGGCATACCCAAAATCTATTACCGTGAATCCGGTGAATGTGCCCCTGACTTGGTATAACACTACCGAAGACTATACTGCCGATTTCACCTGGGAATATGACGATCCGATCACTGCCGAGCGTATGACCGTCAACACCACCGACCTTACATTAACATACGTCCCCGACTATAGCAGCGATTTCTCTTGCCGCAACAATGTGTTCTTCACTCCCAAGCTCATCGCAACAGCCGCCGGTTCTGCTCCCGGTCATGCGCAATCCTACGATTACTGCCAGTTTGGCGGCAAGGCTGAATGGGACCAGTCGGGCAAGCTCTTCAATTTCGGCTTAAGCCCGTTCAACTGGACCTCTGAAGGTTTCAATATTATGGTTGTCGACGACTTCTGGAAAGAGCGCCAGAAGATAGAGGATCGTATCTATGAACAACAGGACTACTCTATCCCAATCTTCGGCTATAACCAGTATGTTGACCAATATTGGACTTACTATACCTTCCAGGGCGATGAGGGTGAAGGTGACGGCGTGAAAATGACCGGTATCCTCAACTATTATTTCACTCATGAGGCTCCTATCGTGATTTCAGGCGCTTGGATTCATGCCGAGGGTCAGATTGGCGCTGATGCAGAGTTTACTCTCGACATAATCCCTCTCGACGATGACTCCGGCGAAATGAGAACTCCGATCGCTACTGCCACTTGCAAGGGCTCTGATATGATTATGGATGAGGGTGATATGCGGGATTACTACACTATACCCTTCACTTTCGCTGAACCGGTTGTGCTCTCCCAGATGGATTGCGAATCATACGTAGTGCGCCTCTCCGGCTTCAACGATCCCGACAACGTAACTTGGTTCGCTCCCTATCAGTCGGTTCTCGACAATCCCGACGGTTATGCTCTTGGCTGGATCCAGAAGGATATTACTTTCAATGGCGAAACCACCACTTCGCTCTCTGCGGTGGCTACCTACACCGGCCTCCAGTCGTTTGACATCGTGCTCGATGCTGCCTATCCTTGGCTTGACTGCGAAACTTCCGAGGTTGCCATCTCCGGTAGCGATGAGTCTGTTGTCGAACTCGGCAGCTACTATGATGGCTCTGAATTTGCCGTTACTCTCGCCGATGGCACTGCTCTCCCCGAATGGCTCTCTGTGACTGCCGATGGTCGTTATGGCAATACTAAAGCCTATTTTGCAGCCACCGGTTCTACTGCCGCTGAGTGTGATGTGAAGATCGCCGCTCCAGGTGTCGCTAAGGTGTTCCATGTAAGCTACGATGGCACAAGTGCCGTGAATGGTATCAACGCCGCCGGCAATACTACCATCACCGAGGCTTTCGATGCTATGGGCCGACCTGTTGCTATCGACAGCGATGCCAAGGGCATCTACTTGCTCCGCAATTCCGACGGCAGCGTTAAGAAGATAATCCGCTAATTAGAGCGATAATCCTATTTAAGGATAGCGCTCTTAGCTCGATAATCCTATTTCACCCCACAAGAAGAATCCCTCTCTTGTGGGGTGATCTTTTGTTGTCATATCAGCCTCCATCTCCTTCCTCCCCAACTGTGACAAGACCTACTGATCCCCAAAGTTTCGCTTTGGGGCTTTTTTATTGCATTTACCCATTTTATTTCTTATCTTTGCATCATAAATCTACGATTATGCGAAAGTTCTTGTTATTTGCCGCGCTCTGCTTTGCCGGTAGCGCATTCGCGCAAAAGATATATACTACTGATTATTCTTATCAGGCTGATTTCAAGGTCTTTGTCGTGAAGTATGAATATCTGGCTGACCTCGTCGTATATCGCACCGACCGTGAGTATCGTGCCACTGACAATAAGGGTATCTGGTATTTCACCGATAAGTCTTATCGTGCCGACAAAAAGATCTATTTCACCGACTACGAATACCAAGCCGACCTGAAAATCTACTTCACCGACTCCGAATACAAAGCCGGCTGGAAGAAAAACAGCAAAAAACACCTCCTTTACTAAAAGAATCGAGTCCGATTTATCTTTTTTTGCTGTCGTTTTTGTATTCGGTGGGGGAGCAACCTGCGTATAACTTGAAGTAGCGGCCGAAGAAGGACTGGTCGCTGAAATGCAATTTGCTCGCTGCCTCTTTGATACTCATCTTCGGATTTGACAAGAGCCGCTTCGCCTCTATTATCACAAAGGTCGAAATCCAATGTAGGGGGGTCTTCCCCGATACTTTCCTTATAAGTGTAGTAAAGTAGCGCGGCGTTAAATTCTGCTTTTCAGCATAAAACTGAACATCTCGATGCTCTCGAAAGTTCTCATATAAGAGCGTTAGAAAGTCTTGAAATACTTTGTCTTTGCGATTCTGCTTGACCACTTCCATCGATTCGTTGGTGATGTAGGCATTGATTACTTCGCAACAAAACACCCTCACCAGCGCTGAGAGCAACTGTTCCTTCAACTCAATCTTCTCCTCTCGTCGCTTGCCGACCATCCGGAAGATCTCTTCGATACGTTCTTGTTGCTCTTCGGTCAGCGTCGTGAGTGGATGCGATCGTATATAGAGATGCCCCTGAGTATCAGATATGTTGTCGAGCGAGGAGAGGATAAAGTCGAAGTCCGCACGCCCTGCTATCCCCTTGAAGTCTTCACCGATGCTATGCACCTGTGTCTTCGAGAAGGCAGGATAGATGTAGAGATCATGCTCTTTCATCTCATATCGCTTGTCGTCAAGCTCCAGTGTGATGCTGCCTCGCTGACACAACATGAACCCATTCTGATTCGGATAACTGAACGGGTTGTGATGTCTCACATTGCTGCTGTCGATCTCATATAGGTCGAAGTCTGACTCGCCAAGTATATTCATGATACTTCACTTTTTTATTAACACGCTGACAACAACGCGCTATGAATTTTTGTTACAAATATAATATAATTTTATAAAATCAAACAAAAACACAGTAAACTTCACCTCAATTTATCCGATAATCAAACAAATCATACAATGTTGACTCATTTTTGACCTTTTTGTTTACACGATTATGGAATACCTTTGTATCATAATTTTAAATCGTCATTTTCTGAGATGAATAGATCCTATTTATTATCACTGTTTTCGATCATGATGTTGCTCACACTCTCCTCTTGTGGAGGAAATAAGAAGGAGCAATCTGATCCGGTCAACGTACGTCTTTTCACCGTCGAGGATGCCGGCAACGCTTCTCGCCGAGAGTTCCCCGGTAGAGTCAAGGCCGCCGAGGAGGTCAACATGGCTTTCAAAGTGAGCGGCTCTATATCCCGAATATTTGTCAATGAGGGTGATTATGTCCGCAAAGGGCAGGTCATCGCTCAGATCGACCCTCGTGACTATCAAGTGCAGTATGACGCCACTTATGCCGAATATCTAAAAGTCAAAGCTGAGGCGGAGAGGGTCATCGCCCTTTATGGAGATAGCGTAGCCACTGCCGATGCCTACGACAAGGCGCGTTATGGCCTCCGGCAGATCACTGCTAAATATGACAATGCGCGCAACCAACTCGCCGATACTCGCATATATGCCCCATTCAATGGCCGCGTCCAGAAACGTTTCTTCGATCCCCCGACGGTCATCGGTGCAGGTATGCCTGTCCTTTCCCTCATCTCGGAGGGACAACTCGAGATAGAAATTAACATCCCCGCCTCTCTCAATGTCGAGCGTAACAGCAATGCCTCTTTCTCCGCGGCGTTCGATTTCTTGCCCGACCAAAAGGTGTCGCTGACTCCACTCAGCGTCTCTCCCAAGGCTAATGCCAACCAACTCTTCACTATGCGCCTCGCCATCCCCGGGGGGCTTAACCCCCGCCCGGCTCCAGGCATGACAGCCATGGTTACAATGCTCTCCCAAGATCCTAATGCCGATAGCCACGTCGAGATCCCATCTTCCGCCATCCTATATAAGTCGGGAAAGGCTTTCGTCTGGATCTTCGACAAGAAGTCGTCCACCATCTCGCGACGCGAAGTCTCTGCCGACCAACTCCATTCCAACGGAAATGTCGTGATAAGCGCCGGACTCCAAGGTGGCGAACAGGTCGTGCTCGATGGCGTCCACAAACTCTCCGACCATCAGAAGGTACATCCTCTTGACCCTAAGTCTAATACTAATCCCGGTAATTTGCTATGATCGATTTCGGTAAGTGGGCTTTTAATAATAAGAAGTTAGTCTATTTCCTACTCGCGGTCTTGATTGTCGGCGGGCTTTATTACGCCTACGATATGAGCAAACTCGAAGACCCCGAGATCAAGGTGAAGATGGCTATGGTGGTGGCTGTGCGCCCCGGGGCTTCCGCCCACGAAATGGAAATGGAAGTCACCGAACCCCTCGAGAAGAATATTCGCACCATCGGCGAAGTCGATTACGTCACCAGCTGGTCATATAATGACCTGGCTATAATACAGGTCGAAATGAAACGCACCACTCCCGACGATGAGATCGAACAGTGTTGGGATAAACTCCGCCGTAAGGTCAACGATGCCGAAGCCGCTCTCCCCTCCGGCACTACCGTCCAGGTGCAAGATGACTTCGGTCTGGTGTATGGTATGTTCTATGCCCTCGCCGGCGACGGCGTCGATGAGAAGGAACTCACCGACTATGCCCGCCTCGTGCAACGCGAACTTACCAACATCCCCGATGTGGGTCGTGTTGCCATATATGGCCAGCGTCAGGAGTGCATCAATATCGAACTCCTCTCTCAGCGTATGGCTACCCTCGGCGTATCTGCCGCCGAAGTCCTGGCTACACTCCAAGGACAGAACGGCATCTATTACTCCGGTTATTACGACAATGGCGACCACCGTGTGCGTGTCACTGTCGACGATAAGTTCCAACAGGTCGAACAGATACGAAACATGATTATCCAAGGTCATGAGGAGGATCAACTACGCCTCGATGATATTGCCAACGTTACCGAAGATTATGCCACTCCGGTGCGCAATTCACTCGCATATAACGATCAGCATGCCCTCGGCATCGCTGTCGCTGCCGCCTCCGGCACAGATATCGTCAAGGTCGGTAAGCAGGTCGAACAGCGCCTCGCCGAGCTCAAACATGATTTCTTCCCCGCCGGCATCGAGTGTCATCGCGTTTTCTATCAGCCGGAACGTGTCACCGACGCCCTCTCAACATTCTTTATTAATCTTATTGAGTCTGTGGCTATCGTCGTCGCTATCCTCATGCTCGTGATGGGGCTTCGTAGCGGTATGATCATCGGCATCAGCCTCGTTGTTATTGTGGTCGGTACTTTCCTCGTGCTTGGTCTCCTCGATGGCTCTATGCAACGTGTGTCATTGGCTTCGTTCATCCTCGCTATGGGTATGCTCGTCGATAATGCCATAGTCATAATCGATGGTATCCTCGTTGACCTCGCCGCCGGCAAACCACGGTCTGAGGCTCTTACCGCCATCGGCAAGAAAACGGCAATGCCTCTGCTGGGTGCTACCTTGATTGCAATCCTCGCTTTCCTCCCCGTCTTCCTTTCCCCCGATACTGCCGGCGTTTATGTCCGTGACCTCTTCATCGTCCTGGCTGTATCTCTCCTCCTCAGCTGGATTCTCGCTCTGGTCCATGTCCCTCTTATGGCTAATAATTGGCTCAAAGTCAAGGCCTCCAAGAACCCCGACCGTGATCCTTATTCCGGACCGGTGTATCGTTTCCTCCGTAAGTCGCTTTCTTTCGCTCTTCATCATCGCATCGCTTCAGTGGCTGTCGCTCTTATCCTCGTGCTCCTCAGTGCTTGGGGATATAAGTATATGCACCATGGTTTCTTCCCCGATATGGTCTACGACCAACTTTATATGGAGTATAAACTCCCCGAGGGAACCAACTCGACTCGCGTCGCTGCCGATCTCCTCGAGATTAAGAAGTATCTCCAGAGTCGCCCCGAGATCACTAATGTCGTTACCTCTGTCGGAGGTACTCCGGCGCGTTATAACCTCGTGCGTAGCATCGCCACCCCCTCCCTCTCTTACGGCGAACTTATCATCGACTTTAAGTCTGCCAAGGACCTCGAAAAGAATCTCGATGAAATCCAAGCAGAACTCCTCAAGCGCTATCCCAATGCTTACGTCAAGCTGAAGCGTTATAACATCATGTATAAGAAGTATCCTATCGAGGCGCTCTTCACCGGCCCCGACCCTGCTGTGCTCCATGCCCTGGCTGATTCTGCCGCAAACATCATGCGTCAAAACCCCAATGTATGCCTCGTTACCACCGACTGGGAGCCTTCAGTGCCCATGCTGAGCGTCGATTATGACCAGCCTTCCGCGCGCCGTTCAGGACTCTCTCGTCAGGATGTCTCTATATCTATGCTCTCTGCCACCGACGGTATCCCTGTCGGCGAGTTCTATACCGGCATTCATAAGAATACTATCTATCTCAAGTGTGCCGACGATGTCGATAAGAAAATTGACAACCTCGAGAATGTGCCCCTTTTCTCAACTCTCCCCAATTTCAGTTCCCTCCTTACCAACGACAATCTTATCAAACTCAAAGCCGGATCGTTCGACCGTGAGGAGATGATCGAGTCAATGCTTTCCACTACTCCTCTCACTCAGATCGGTAAGGGTGTCTCTCTTAGATGGGAAGACCCCGTCGTGCCTCGTTATAATGGCCAACGTGCCCAAAACGTGATGTGCTCCCCCGCTCCCGGAGTTGAAACCGAAAAGGCAAGAGCTTCCATCGCTAAGAAGATCGAAAGCATACCTCTCCCCGCCGGATACTCCCTACAATGGAAAGGTGAAAGGGATGCCTCCTCTCAGACTATGAAATATCTTTTCCAGAATATCCCTATCGGCATCGTGCTGATACTCGCCATTCTGATTATGCTCTTCAAGGATTATCGAAAGCCTCTGATCATCATCTGCTGCATCCCGCTCCTCGCCATTGGCATCGTGGCGGCTATGCTCATCAGCGGCAAGACATTCACTTTCTGCGCCATCGTCGGTGCTCTCGGTCTCGTCGGTATGATGATGAAGAATTGCATCGTCCTCATGGATGAAATCAATGAGCAGATCGCTGCCGGTCGACCTGCCGCAGAGGCGCTAATCTCCAGCTCGGAGTCTCGCCTTCGCCCCGTAGTGATGGCTTCGCTCACTACCATCCTCGGTATGATCCCTCTCCTGAGCGACGCTATGTTCGGTTCGATGGCTGCAACTATCATGGGTGGCCTCCTATTCTCCACTGTCGCTACTCTCTTCTTTGTTCCGGTGCTCTACGCACTCTTCTTTAAAATAAAGTCGTGATGAAAACACTCCCTATTATATCGTCTCTCTTCGGGCCTCTATGCTCAGCCCTCGCTCTCTCTTCTCTCCTTCTCGTGCCGACGACCGCCTTGGCGCAGTCTGAGTCTCGGGTGGCTGAACCCGTCTCTTCAGCCGATGTCACACCCCTATCCATCGAGCAGTGTGTCTCTTTGGCGTGTCAAAACAATCAGCGTGTCGTCGCCGCTGACCATCAGATCAATGCCGCCATCTTGAACCAACGCAGCGCCAAGGCCCTGTTCTTCCCCTCGTTCTCTATCGATGGTAATGCCTTTTATTCCACCGGTAGCCTCGGTCTATCCACCGCCCCTCAACTCCTCCCCGTCATCGGAGCTGATGGCAACCCTACCGGACAGGGTGCTTACTTCCCTAACCTCGACCTTAATGTCGATTTCGATTGGATATATGGCGCCGCTCTTAAACTCGAACAACCCATCTTCATGGGGGGTAAGATCAAGTCCGGTTATGAGATGTCTAAACTCGGCGTCGAGATGGCTCGACAGTCGAAACGCCTTTCGCAGTCGGAGATTATCGTCGAAACTTCCAAGGCTTTCGCTGATGTCGTCCGTGCCGCTGAGTATATAAAGGTGGCGCAGTCTTATCATAATCTCCTCGGCGAACTCCTCCGCAATGTCGAAAGCGCTGCTAAGCATGGACTGAAGTCGAAAAATGATATCCTTAAGGTGAAGGTCAAAATCAATGAGAGCGAACTCGCCCTGAGACGTGCCCAAAATGCTCACCGTCTCGCCACGATGAATCTCTGCCATTATATCGGTCGCCCTCTTACCGACCAACTCACCATCGATGGCAACCTCCCTCAGCCCGACATCGCTTCGACCGAAAATGCATCCATAACTCTGCGCCCGGAGTATATCCTCCTCGAGCAGAAGGGGGAAATCGCCCGCAAGAAGATCAATATGGCGCGTAGCGAACTCCTGCCGCAAGTGGGCCTGATGGCGCAGTATGGCTATATCAACGGCGTGACCCTAAATGGCATTAAGGTATGCCATAACTGGAATTTCCTCCTCGGTGTCAATGTCTCGATCCCAATCTTTAATTTCGGTAAGGATTACAATAAACTTAAAGCCGCCAAGGAGGAGTATGCCATGACTGTGGCTCAAACTGAAGATACCAACGAGAAACTAATGCTCGATTTGTCGCGTTCTTTCAATAATCTCGATGAGGCGCAACTCGAGCGTGACCTCGCCGATTCTTCTGTCGCTTCGGCGGAGGAAAACCTCCGTGCCAGTTCTCAGCAATATAAGAATGGCATGGAGCCTCTCTCCGACCATCTCGAGGCGCAAACACTCTGGCAGCAGGCGCTACAGACCCAAGTAGACGCCCGAGTAAATTATTACCTCCGCTGGCTCGATTACCTCAAAGCCACCGGTAAGATAAATTGAACGATTTAAGAAACGCCCCCTTAGAACGCCCCCTTACGCCGGATTAAGGGGGTGCTCCATTTATTTTCTTCTCTTTTCTTGACAATTTGTTTCTTTTCCTTTTTTTTGCTAATTTTGCAGTTATAATTACCCTTTTGTCCTATATCAATCTCAATTCCCCTATCTCATGAAGGTATTGAAGTTTGGGGGCACTTCCGTAGGTAGTGCTCAACGTATCAAGAATGTTGCATCTCTCATTGCCGCGAGAGGTCGCAATGTGGTGGTCCTCTCTGCTATGTCGGGCACTACCAATTCTCTCGTAGAAATCTCTAATTCCCTCTCTCGTAATGATATAAAGTCTGCCACCGAGACTCTCGACAGGCTCGTCGACAAGTATGCCGATGTCATCGCCCTACTTTTCGCAGAGTCCCCGGAGTCTTTCGCAATGGAGGCTCGCAAGGCTGTCGATGCCTCGCTCTCCCTTATCCGCTCGCTCATCGATGCTGCCGATGCCTCGACTGAGAAGGTGATCGTGGCGCAGGGCGAGAAGATGTCTACCTCCCTTATGTCCGCCTTCCTCAAGTCGATCGGCGTGAAAGTGGCGCTCCTCGATGCGTTCGAGTTTATGCGCATCGATGCCAACGGCGAACCCCAATTACCCTATCTCCGCGATCATATCTCTCCCCTCATCGAAGCAAATGACGATGCTCAGATCATTCTGACTCAGGGTTTTATCTGCCGAAATCATCTTGGCGAAATCGACAATCTCCAACGTGGCGGCAGCGATTATACCGCATCTCTTATCGGCGCTGCAATCCTCGCCGAGGAAGTCCAAATCTGGACCGATATCGATGGTATGCACAATAATGACCCTCGTTTCGTCGATAAGACAAGACCCGTCGATCATCTCCTTTTCGAGGAGGCTGCCGAACTCGCTTATTTCGGCGCCAAAATTTTGCACCCAACTTGCATCCTCCCCGCCAAGGAGAATAATATCCCTGTGCGACTCCTAAATACAATGCAACCCGATGCCCCCGGAACTATCATCGACAATCGTTCTATCTCTCCATCCAAGGTAATCAAGGCTGTTGCTGCCAAGGATAATATCACCGCTAT
>SFMJ01000052.1 GCA_004553095.1 Bacteroidales bacterium | reverse complement strand
ATGTTGATGCCCTCGTTGCCGACTGCTGTTGTGATAGATGCAATGGTTGTCGGCACGTTCTTGTGGATAACGCAGATCTTCGTGTCTGTGCTGTCCATCGAGAGGTTCGGGTAGTTTACGCTGTTCTTGATGTTGCCGTTCTCGAGGTAGTCGATGAGCTCCTCGGCTGCCATAACTGCACAGTTGTCCTCGCTCTCGGGAGTTGATGCTCCGAGGTGGGGAAGTACGATGACATTCTCGGCTCCGAGAACGATGTCGTCAGCAAAATCCGTAACGTACTTTGCTACCTTGCCGTCAGCGATCGCCTTTACTACTGCCTCGCTGTTGATGAGCTCGCCTCTTGCGAGGTTGATGAGACGTACGCCGTCCTTCATCATTGCTATCTGCTCAGCGTCGATAGTGTTCTTTGTCTGAGGAGTATAGGGCATATGAATGGTGATGTAGTCGCTGTTCTTGTAGATGTCGTTGATGTCCTTTACTACCTGTACGGAGGGCTCGAGGTGGAGAGCTGCGCCTACAGAGAGGTAGGGGTCATAGCCGATGACCTTCATGCCGAGCGCCTCGGCTGCGTTTGCTATCTTTCCGCCGATAGCACCGAGTCCGATGATACCGAGGGTCTTGCCTGCTATCTCGGGGCCTGCAAACTTGCTCTTGCCGCTCTCAACTGTCTTGGGGGCGTCCTCTGTGCCCTTCAGTGAAGCGGACCACTGTGCAGCCTCTACTATCTTTCTCGAAGCAAGGAGAAGTGCGCAGATGGCAAGCTCCTTTACTGCGTTGGAGTTGGCGCCTGGGGTATTGAATACGCAGATGCCCTCCTGTGCGCAGCGGTCAACGGGAATGTTGTTCACGCCTGCTCCTGCACGCGCGATAGCGATGAGCTTATCGCCGAATGTCATGTCGTGCATCTTTGCCGAGCGCACCATGATAGCGTCGGGGTTTGCGGGAGCGTCTGCGATAGCGTACTTGCTCTTGTCGAAAACGTCCGTGCCGACAGACGATATCTTATTGAGTGTCTGTATGTTGAACATTGTCATTACCTCTTTCTGATAAATGTATGCTTCCGCCGCATCATGCGGGGACCCATAAAGATTACTTTGTATTTTCTTCCTCGAACTTCTTCATGAATGCTACGAGCTTCTCTACGCCCTCGATAGGCATTGCATTATAGATAGACGCACGCATTCCGCCGACTGTTCTGTGTCCCTTGAGGTTCTCGAAGCCTGCTGCCTTCGACTCGGCTACGAACTTCTTGTCAAGCTCCTCATCGCCAGTGATGAAGGGTACGTTCATAAGGCTTCTGTCCTTGGGCTCTACTGTGCCCTTGAACATCTTGCTGCTGTCAAGGAAATCGTAGAGTATCTTTGCCTTCTTCTCGTTGTGAGCCTTCATAGCCTCGAGGCCGCCAATCTTCTTTATCCACTTGAATACCTTGCCGCATACATAGATGCCGTAGCACGGAGGTGTGTTGTAGAGGCTCTCGTTCTCTGCCTGTATCTTCCAGTCCATCATGGTAGGTGTGCACTTGAGTGCGGGGCCGTCTGCGATGAGGTCCTCGCGCACGATGATTATCTGTACGCCCGAAGGTCCTACGTTCTTCTGTACGCCGCCGTAGATAACGCCGTACTTCGTTACGTCAACAGGCTCGGAGAGGAAGCAGGAGCTTACATCGGCTACGAGCTCGTGGCCCTTGGTGTTGGGGAGCTCCCAGAACTTCGTTCCGTAGATAGTGTTGTTCGATGTGTAGTGGAAGTATTCTGCATCTGTAGGAATTACATAGTCCTTGGGAATGTATGTGAACTTCTTATCCTCCGACGATGCCACTACCTCTACCTCGCCGAAGAGCTTTGCCTCTTTGATGGCGTTGGTGGCCCATGTGCCGGTGTTCATATAAGCGGCTTTCTTGTTGAGCAAGTTGTAAGGCACCATGCAGAATTGTGTGCTGGCTCCACCTCCCAAGAAGAGTACATGGTATCCCTCCGGAAGCTGGAGTAACTCTTTGGTAAGAGCTGCTGCTTCGTCGATCACTGCTTGGAATTCTTTACTGCGGTGAGACACCTCCAATATTGACAGACCGGTGTCTGCAAAGTTCAACACTGCGTCTGCGGTCTTCTGAATCGTGTAGGGAGTCAAGATACTCGGACCTGCATAGAAATTGTGTTTCTTCATGATTCTGTTAATCTGGATTTAAGTTTAACTTGTTTTTATTTTTTTTGTTTGTTTTTGTTCTTTTTGTCGGCTTATTTCGCCTTTCATTAACGTTTTGCTATATGCCCCTTTAACGAAGCCCTCAATAGCTCTACGTTTCTTTGCAAAGATAGGTTATTTTAATCAATCCACCAAACTTTTTCCCAAAATAAAAAAAGCCTATTCCCCCGATTACAAAAAAAGAGAGCCTCGTCCATAAAAACGAGCCTCTCTTTTTTGTCTCCCGCGCGGAGCAGTTTGTCTTAGGATGTTACTATCCCCTCCCGCGCGGAGCAGTTTGTCTTCGGGTGTTACTATCCCATCCCGCGCGGAGCGCTTTTGTCTTCGGGTGGCGAGCGAAGCGAGCTTTTCCCTTCGCCGGCCCGGTCTCTCTTATTCTTTCTCTTTGATGCCAAAAACTGCCAAGGCGCCAAGCAGGCAAAGAACGCCCGACATCAACAGCATGAACACTGTCGAGGGAACTCCGGTCTCTGCCACGGGTGCCATCTTTAAGATGAGTCCGCCACACAGTGCCGCAATAATCTGAGGAATGCAGATAGTGCAGTTGAAGAGTCCCAAGTAAGCGCCGATGTTGCCTCCCTTCAGCGCGTTGGTCAATATGGTAAACGGCATCGCCAACATGGCTGCCCATGCGCAGCCTGCCAAGCCGTAGCTTGCCAAGAGAAGCCACTTGTCAGCGATGAAGTAGATCGACATAAAGCCGATCGCACCGATCAGCAAGCTCACTGAATAAGCCACCTTACGGTTGCGGAATTTAGGCAATACTACTGCCCACAACACTGCTACAAGTCCCTGAACGGCAAGAAGAATACCATTCCAGTTGCCAGCCTCTTGATATTCTTTCGACTGGGCATTCAGCACTGTTGTATATGAGGCCTTGATCTCCGATGCATCGGCCGACGGCATCTCGGTGACTTGCTCTTTCTCGTAGGTGCCATCTTTATCCTCTTTGACGATATGTGCCAAGCAGAGCTTGTTATCTTTGGTCACTTGTGAGAGTGCCGTTACGGTCGCTGCCTCGCTGGATACGGCCATCTCAACGCCATCTACGAGGATGGTCTCTCCTCCCTTGGCAAAGACTTCTCCCGGATTGGCCTTCGCTATGCCCGATTTGTAAACGACCTGTCCGCCGCTCACTACTGTATCGCCGGATGCTGTCACCACCTCTTGGGCAGATATCGCTTTACCATCTATGGTGATGCCCGAGATCGTAAGTCGTCCATCATTCACCACCAAGGTCTCGTCGGCAAAGACATATTTGTCGCCATAGCTCTCGCCGCCGATCTCAAGCGATGTCACTTTCTGCGTAGCCGGTGCATGGAACGTGCTGCCCGCGATGCCATCCGTAGAGTAACTCCACATGAACAGGAATGCTGCCCAACAGAAGAATTGTACCAATCCTACGGTCCAGAACACTTTCGGAGCATGTACCAAGAGTTTGAACATCGAGCTGAAGAAGTTGCCTCCCTTCTTTTCGTCGCTCTCTTCCGGAGCGCCGTTATATTCTGCATACTCTGCCGGCGGCATCTCTTTTACCTTCCAGAAGGTGTAGAACACGCACAGCAACAATATCGCTGCTCCTAAATAGAAGGCCCAGGTCACTGTCGGTGGTACTTCTCCCTCAGGAGCCGTGTTGCTCAAGAAGTATGCCAACACGATTGGGGCGATATAGCCCACCACCGAACCGGCATTACACAAAAAGCTTTGGATAGAGTAGGCGAGTCCTTTCTGCTTCTCGTTCACCATGTCCCCCACAAGCATCTTGAAGGGCTGCATAGCCATATTGATCGACGTGTCCAAGAGCATCAGCATCACCAAACCGAACATGATCGCCGATGACACTGTGAATCCAAGGCTACCGGCGTTCGGCAGGAAGCACATCACGATGATGGCGATCGCTGCTCCCAAGATCAAATAGGGGAGACGTCGGCCAAATCGATTCCAGGTCTTATCGCTCGCCGTACCAATGATCGGCTGCACGATCAGACCCATCAACGGGGGTAAAATCCAAAAATAACTCAAATCATGGGGGTCAGCGCCGATGGTCGAAAAAATGCGACTCACCTGCGAACTCTGCAAAGCGTATGCGATTTGCACCCCGAAGAAGCCGAACGATAAGTTCCAAAGCTTCCAAAAACTTAAATCGGGTTTAGTCTTCATATATATGATATTAGTTTCAAAATTAACGCATAAAATCCCTTCTCAATCCCCCTCCGGCGTCAGCGTGCGCTCTTCTCCTGGATAGAGTAGAGCCACGCGATCTCCTCCGGCCAGCGACTCGGATCGGGAGTCTCAAGAATCAACGGCACTTCCTCAAAGCGAGGATCATTCACAAGTCGCCTGAAGAACTCCTCCCCAAGCGACCCCTTGCCGATCAGCTCGTGACGGTCGACTCGCGATCCCAACGTCCGCTTGTTGTCGTTAAGATGAACAGCCCGCAGGTAGTGCCCGCCGATGATTCGGTCGAAGGCTTCCCACGTCTCCCGATATCCCTCCTCTGTTGCCAAGTCATAGCCGGCAGAGTGGCTGTGACACGTGTCGATACACACTCCGATGCGGCTCTTGTCTTCAACCTTGTCGATGATATGTGCCAGGTGTTCAAATCGAAAACCAAGATTCGTGCCCTGTCCCGCCGTAGATTCCAACACTGCCGTAACTCCCGTTGTCGCTTCGAGGGTAAGGTTGATACTCTCGGCTATGCGGTCTAAGCAGGATTCTTCGCTCATCTGACCTAAGTGACTGCCAGGGTGAAAGTTCAGCATCGTCAGCCCCAACGCCTCGCAACGCTGCATCTCTTCTAAAAAGGATTTCCGCGATGTCGCCAATTTCTGATCGTCAGGACTCCCCAAGTTGATCAGAAAGTTGTCGTGGGGCAAGATCACCGACGGATCGTAGCCATGCGCCCTACAGTTCTCTTTAAACTGCTCGGCGCGCTCGGCGCTAATCGGCTTCGACGACCACCGGTTGCTGTACCCGGTGAAAAGCGCAAAGGCTTTCGCCCCGATCTTCGCCGCCTCAAGGGGCGTGTTCTGTACTCCCCCTGCCGCACTTACATGTGCTCCTATATATTTTGCCATTATTTTAAGTTAGTTCCGGTTCTTTAAATCAGTTCTTTCCCCAAAATTACTATTTATTTTTGAATTATTCCCCCGTTTTAGTGATTTTTTGCTCAAAAAAATGTTATATTCGCGTTTTATAACGCGCTCTAAGTTTTTTTGATATGTTTCTTTCCAAGTCAAAGTTGGCTATATATTCATCGCTTGGCACCGCCAAAATGCGCCGTAAACACTCTCTTTTCGCTGTCGAAGGGGAGAAGTCGGTCGTTGACACCCTCTCGGTCTTCGACCCCGTGGCTATAATCCACCTCGACGACTACGACCCGGTGCGCCTCGCCCTCTCTTCAGCCGCTTCCCACTCCCCGGCGAGCGGATCCGGTTTGTCTTCGGGTGATACTGTCCCCCCGGCTCTCTATTCTGTAGACTCATCCACGATGCGGCGCCTCTCGAGTCTCTCGACGCCCCCGTCGGTGATGGCTATCTATCGCTTGCCCGTCGATGATTTCGATTGCACCAACCTCCCCCGCCGACTCTATGTCGTGCTCGACGCTATCCAAGACCCTGGAAACCTCGGCACTATCATCCGCACTTGCCATTGGTTCGGAATAAAACATATCTTCGCTTCCCGCGACACGGTCGATCTCTTCAACCCCAAAACCGTCATCTCCACCATGGGCTCGATAGCCCATGTCGGTGTGCATTATTGCGACCTTCAAGACCTGTTCGCAGCCAACCCCGACATGCCCGTTTGCGGAATGCTGCTCGATGGCGAGAATATCTACAAGGCGACCCTCCCCGACCATGGATTCATAGTAATGGGCAACGAAGGCAACGGCATCTCGCCCGCCATCCGTGCCCGAATCACTACCCCCCTGCTCATCCCCCCTGCTGATGCCGACCACAGCGAATCGCTCAACGTAGCCATAGCCACAGCCATAACCCTATCCCATTTCCAAGCCCACCGCTAAGCCCCCCTTTTTCAGCTCTCTATCCCCCCCTCCCGCGGAGAAGTTTGTCTTCGGGTGTTACCGTCCCATCCCGCGGAGCAGTTTGTCTTCGGGTGTTACTATCCCCTCCCGCGCGGAGCGCTTTTGTCTTCGGGTGGCGAGCGAAGCGAGCTTTTCCCTAATACCGCCTCCCCCCATTCACCTGTGGCATGAACGCTTCTTCCAGATGCTCTAACGTGTAGCTCTCCGACGTCCCCGTGATCGCCACGATGTCGAAACGATAGGAATACATCATCGGTAGCATCCGCAAGTAGGCATCACCGGCGCGTACTGTCCGCTGCTGCTTCCGCAAGTCCACTGCATCCACCGGAGCTATGTTGTCGCCTCGTCTTGCTTTTACCTCCACAAAGATGATCGTATTATCCTTCTCCAAGATCAAGTCGATCTCATATTTCCCCATCCGCCAGTTACGCTCCCGGATCGTATACCCCTCTTTCAGAAGATATTCCGATGCAATCTGCTCCGCCTCTTGGCCCCATTCGTGGTTCTCGCGACCCAGCTCTTCTTTATCTTGTCTACTCATGATTGGATTATAATAAGAGCAAGTAGCGATATCGTATATTTTATGGTTTTCATATTGTGTATTACCTCTATGACGAGATTTAATAAGTGACCTAAATGTTATTGCCCTTGTTGTAGTGTGGTAGGCATAGCCACCCCCGCATGGAGGGGCTATGCCGTCTGTGTTTATTAGTGTTATACTGCTTTGAAACTCATGTCAAGGCCTTTGACGCTATGGGTCAATGCCCCGACTGAGATGAAGTCGACACCTGCCTCGCCGTAGGCGCGAAGGTTGTCTAAGGTGATGCCTCCGGAGGATTCTGTCTCATATTTACCTCCGACGAGTGCCACCGCTTCGCGTGTCAATTCGGGCGTGAAGTTGTCGAACATGATCCGATCCACGCCCCCGTGTGCCATCACCCTGCGGATGTCGTCAAGGCTCCTGACTTCTACTTCGATCTTAAGCTTTTTTCCCTTCTCTCGACAATATTCGTTGGCGCGATCGATGGCTTTCTCCAAACCTCCCGCGAAGTCGATGTGGTTGTCTTTGATCAGTATCATGTCGAAGAGGCCGATGCGGTGGTTGGTGCCCCCGCCGATCTTTACGGCATCTTTCTCAAGCATACGCATGCCGGGTGTAGTCTTGCGTGTATCCAAGACGCGCGTGTGAAGTCCCGAAAGCTCGCGCTGATAGCGTGCTGTCATCGTAGCCACGCCGCTCATGCGCTGCATGATGTTGAGCATCGTGCGCTCTGCTATCAGCAGTGAACGGATGCTGCCCTCCACTTCGAAGGCGATGTCTCCCTTCTTCACTTGCGTTCCATCTTCTATATATGTCTCCATCTTCAAGTCTGGGTCGACTTTCGCCAATACCATGCGTGCCACGTCGACACCCGCTAAGATGCCATCCTCTTTGATGATAAGGCGACTCTTGCCGCGTGCCTCCGCCGGGATGGTGGAGAGGGTGGTGTGATCGCCATCTCCCAAGTCTTCTGCGAAGGCTAAGTCGAGCAATTGGTCGATCAGTTCTTCTTTCGTTTTCATCTTTATCTCGTTTTTTTTATTATCAAGGGGCGTGTACCTTGCGGTAACGCGCCCCCTTTTTCGGTTTATTTTATTCCATCGCGTTCCAAAAGTGCATCTACGGTCGGCTTCTTGCCACGGAACTCTACATAGAGATCCATCGCATCGACTGTGTCGCCCGATTGAAGCATCTTCAGAAATTTGGCTGCTGTCTTCTTGTCGAAGATGTTGCCGCTCTCTTTGAATGCCTTGAAGGCATCGGCATCAAGCTCTTCTGCCCATTTGTAGCCATAGTATCCTGCTGCATAGCCCCCGGAGAAAATATGACTGAAGGAGGGGGAGATGAAGCTTCCTGCCACAGGCTCGAACACCTTGACAGGTTCGATGGCTTTGGCCTCAAATTTCTCTACATCTGCCGAGGCGCGTAGGGGAGTGGTGATGCTGTGATAGGCCATGTCAAGATAGCCGAAGGAGAGCTGGCGCATTGTGCTGTAGGCTGCACCATATTGTGCCGACCTTACGAAGTTGTTGAGTAGTTCGGTCGGTATCTTTTTGCCCGTCTTGTAGTGGCGTGCGAAACCATCCAAGTATTCTTTGCGGGTAAGATAGTTCTCGTTGAATTGTGAGAACAACTCTACGAAGTCATGGTCGACGTTCGTGCCGCTCAGCGACTGATATTTGGCCTCCGATGACAGTCCATGCAACGCATGTCCGAACTCGTGAAGGAAGGTCTCTACCTCTTCGGCTGTCAGCAAAACTGCCTCTTTGCCCACAGGCTTGGAGAAGTTGCACACGATCGAGATCAAGGGGAGGATCTTCTTGCCGTCATCGGTCTTGCTCTCGGCGCGGAATTCTGTCATCCATGCGCCGGGTCGCTTGCCGGGACGATAGAAGAAGTCGGAGTAGAGGATACCCAACACTTCCCCCGAACTCTTATACACTTCATATACTCTTACATCGGGATGATATTTCTCGACAGCTTTTGTCTCTTTGAAGGTGTAGCCATAAAGCTTGGTAGCCAATCCGAACACTCCCTTGATCGTGCTGTTAAGCTCGAAGTAGGGCTTCAGGTCTTCGGCGTTGAAGGAGTAACGCTCTTTCTTGAGGCGCTCCGACCAGTAGCTGTAGTCCCATGCCTCCAACTTGAAGTCTGCACCTTCGCTCTGACGAGCAAAGGTCTCGATCTCGGCGATCTCTTTGTGCATTGGCTCGGTGTAGGCCTTACGAAGACTCTCCAAGAAGTCCATCACTGTGGCAGGTGTCTTCGCCATAGTCTCTTCAAGGCTGTATTCAGCATAATTCTTGTTCCCCATCAGTTGGGCAAGCTCCAAACGTATGTTGGCGATATCTTTGAGTATCTGAGTGTTGTCAAATTCCCCGTTGGTGTTCTTCGAGCCGTTGAGCTCATAGAGCTGCTTGCGAAGGTCGCGACGATCAGAGTAGGTCATAAAGGGTGAATAGCTCGGACGATAGATGGTCACCAAGTAGAGTGTGCCATCGTCGTTCTTACCCTCCTGAGCGAGCACCTCGGCTGCTGCCGCACGATATGCCTTCTTGATCGATTCAGGAATGCCGCTCAGATCAGACTCTTTGAGCCACATGCGTCGCTTCGGATCGGACATACCGTTGGTGACATTCTGCGAGAAACGCACATTCATGTCGGAGAGCTCGGCTGACAGCCTGCGATATTTTTCGCGATCTTCTCCCTTCAGATTGGCACCCGAGTGTGCGAATCCTCTATAAGTCTTCTCGATAAGTCGTAGGTCTTCGCCGGTAAGACTATTATCCTCCATCCGGTGGTCGTATACATATTTGATGCGATCCCACAGACGCTCGTTGAGCACGATGTTGTTGCTATGCTCCGAGATGATTGGGGTCAGCTTGGTGATGGCGTTCATAAGTGCAGTGTCGCCCAAGGCACTCTCCAAGTTGTGAAGTGCCAACATCGAACGATTTGCCACCTCGCCGCTGCGATCGAATGCCACGATCGTGTTGGCGAAAGTCGGGGTCTCGGTCTGACTGCATATTGCTTCGATCTCTTGACTGTGCAACTTAATGCCCTCCAACACTCCCGACTCATAGTCAGCAGCGGTCAGATGGCTAAAGGGCATTGTGCCGTAGGGGGCATTCGAACCGCTGATCAGCGGGTTCGTTGCCGATGTTTCGATTGCAGGTGCTATTGTCATAATAGTTGTTATAGCAATACAATTAATAAAATTTCTCTTCATTACTATTAAAAGTTAAAAATATTATTCCGGTTTCCATGGTATCACTAAAAAAATCCACCCCAATCACTTTCCAAGTCTATCCAATAACCCCAAAAAA
>SFMJ01000051.1 GCA_004553095.1 Bacteroidales bacterium | reverse complement strand
GGACTCAACAAGCCAATCCACTTCACCGACTTCGAATGCTCAGTGCGCGATGTGGTAAACATCACTGCCGTGGCAGTGATAGACGCATACGTGGATAAGGTCAAAGGCAGGCTGATATAATCAAACAAGTAATATTGCAGACAAACAGGACTTTGCATTTATAAGGAATTTTGCAGATATGAATATCAAGACCTTTTGCTTCAATCCGTTTCAGGAAAACACCTACGTGGTTAGTGATGAGTCGGGCGAATGCATGATCATTGATTGCGGCGCTTTTTACGACAGCGAGCGCCAAGCATTGACAGACTATATAGATGGCAACGGCCTCAAACCCGTGATGCTCGTGGCCACACATGCACATCTCGACCATAACTTCGGCAACGACCTTATCACCTCGCGCTATGGCATCCATCCATGGGTGAGCGCAAAAGATGAGGTACTGATGAGCGGCCTCGACAGACAGTCGATGTTGTTTCTCAATAGTCCGCTCAAGCATCCGCAACCATCCGTAGGACGTTATTTCGCCGACAACGAAGAGATAGTATTCGGTCAGCATACCTTTAAGGTTATACCGACACCTGGACATACTCCAGGGTCGGTATTCCTTTATTGCCAAGAGGAACAACTGGCATTCTCTGGCGACACCCTCTTTCACATGAGTATTGGCCGCACCGACTTCGAACTCGGGTCGTATGATGATATCATCCATAGCCTGCAAACCATTGGCGAACTGCTGCCCGACAATACAAGGATTTACTGCGGACATGGACCAGCCACCACCATCAGACAAGAGAAAGACTGCAACCCGTATATTTAACATCATAGCCCCACTCATTCCTTCACAATCAAACGTTCTATGGACAAGATAATCAAATACTTTCCAAATATCACCGATAAGCAGAAAGAGCAGTTTGAGGCACTCAACAACCTCTACCGCGACTGGAACAGCAAGATCAATGTGATCTCGCGGAAGGATATCGACAACTTGGAAGAGAAGCACATCTTGCACTCCTTGGCGATTGCGAAATTCATACACTTCACTCCCGGGAGTCGGATATTGGACTTCGGCACCGGTGGAGGTTTTCCGGGAATACCATTGGCGGTAATGTTTCCCGAGGTGCACTTTCATTTGGTGGATCGTACGGGAAAGAAGGTGCGCGTGGCACAAGAGGTGGCTGCGGCATGTGGGCTAAAGAATGTGACCTTTCAGCATGGGGATGTAGCGGAATGTAACGAGCAATTTGACTTTGTGGTGAGTCGCGCGGTGATGCCGCAGGAAGACCTGCTAAAGATCTGTCGGAAGAACATCAGCAACCAGCATCGGAACGCGTTGCCCAACGGGTTGATCACCCTGAAAGGTGGGGAGCTTGGGGAAGAGCTGAAGCGGCTTCGCGACCGTTCGGAGGTGGTGGAAATCAGCAACTACTTCGACGAAGACTTCTTTGTCGGAAAAAAGATCGTGTATACAACCGGAAAGTAGGAGATAGGAATTGGCTACGCGGCACTTGGCTCGGCGATGGAATCGCCGAGAACAGTAGGACTGCACAAACAGCAGGACTGGACATAGAAGAACTTACTTATGGAGATTTTGAAATTTGGTTTTTCCTTCTTTGGGGTTAACACATACTTGGTGTATGATGCTGCCACACGGGAGTGTGTGGTGGTAGACCCGGGGATGGTGAATAGGTATGAAGAGACAGCCATAAAGAGGGCTGTAGAGAAGTATGAGCTCAAGATCACGAAAGTGATCAACACGCATCTTCACATCGACCATGTGGCCGGCAACCGCTTTATAATGAAAGAATATGGTGTGCCGGTGTATGCTCATCCTGAAGACCGCTTCTTGGGAGAGCGCATCGAGATGCAGGCACAGATGTTTGGCGTGGTGGAAAAGATCGCGAATGTGGAAGAATTTGAGCCCTTGTCACATGGCGACAAGATCGCAGTGGGCAACGAAGAATTGGAGGTGATCCACACACCGGGTCATTCGCCCGGTGGGATCTCGCTATATGACCGCAAGGGGGGTAATGTGATGGTAGGAGATACGCTATTTGCCGGATCGATAGGGAGGAGCGACCTTCCGGGAGGGGATTATCATCAGTTGATAAAATCGAACATAGAGAGGCTTATGATGCTGCCGGAAGAGACTCATGTCCATCCGGGACATGGGCCTGAGACGACGATCGGGATAGAGCGACAGAGCAATCCCTATCTGCTCGGATAGACAGAAGCCGAATAGGATAGAGCGACAGAGCAATCCCTATCTGCTCGGATAGACAGAAGCCGAATAGGATAAAACCGAATAGGGCAAAATACAAAAAAGACACCCCGGGGCTCAAAGAGAGCTGCCGGGGTGTTCTCATATTATTGGATCTATCAGTTCATGTTATCGTTCAGTGTCTAATAGTGTGATAGAGGTGAGACTATTAGTGAACGGAGTTGACTGCAGCGAGCACCACTTCAGAGAGAGTGGGGTGACCGAAGATGGTATCGGAGATGGCTTGTCGAGTAGCTCCGAGGGTAATAAAATCGGCGCACTGCTGAGCGAGGATAGCAGCTTCAGCGCCCATGATATGAGCACCGACAAGGCGATCGGATTCAGCCTCGAAGATGAGTTTGCAGATGCCATCAGACTCGCCGCCGGCAAGAGCCTTGCCATTAGCGCGATAGAAGCTCTTACCCACCTTGATATTGATACCCTTCTCCTTTGCGGCATCCTCGGTGAGGCCGACCATACCACACTCCGGGTCGGTGAAGAGAGCCGCGGGGATGACATCGAAGCGAATATCATCGCTAACGCCATCTATGGCGTTGAGGGCACGCTTACCTTGATAAGAGGCGACATGGGCGAGCATCATACGGGCGTTGACATCGCCGATGGCATAGATATGTGGCACATTGGTGCGCATCATATCATCTACGGGAATGCCACGGGGAGAGAACTCCACGCCGGCAGCCTCGAGGTTGAGTCCATCGACATTGGGGCGACGGCCGACAGCCATCAAGATATCGGAAGAGATAACGGAATCCTCCTTGCCCTTGAGGTCGAACCAGGTAACGATCTGCCCCTCCTCATTCTTCTCGATACGTTTCACGGCAGCGCCTGTGAGCACTTTGACTCCACGTTTGGAGAGAGACTGTTTGAGGCGCTTGGATATATCGGAATCGAAAGTCGGAGCGATATTCTTGAGGAACTCCACGACGGTGACATCAGAACCGAAGGCATTGAAAACCGAAGCGAACTCCAGACCGATGACGCCACCACCGACGATGGTGAGGCTCTTGGGGATATAATCGATGGCGAGGATATCGGTGGAATCGAGCACCCACTTCTCGTCAGCGCCGGGCACGGGGATCGACTTCGACTCCGAGCCGGTGGCGATAATTATATCCGAGGCAGTATACACCTCCTCATTAACGCGGATAGAAGAGGCATCGACGAAAGATGCGAAACCCTCGACGACGGTGACTTTGGCTCTCTTGAGGAGGGCATCAATACCCTCACGGAGAGAAGAGACGACCTTATTTCGGCGCTCCACGACTCGGCTGAAATCGACATCGAAAGAGACATTGGCGACGCCAAACTCCTCGGGATCCTTCATCAAAGAGACGATGGCAGCATCGCGAACCATACACTTGGTGGGGATACAGCCGGCATTGAGGCAAGTACCGCCGAGGCGGCCGCCATTGACGAGGAGTACCTTCTTGCCGCGTTCGGCGGCAAGAAGAGCAGTTTCGTATCCGCCGGGGCCGGCGCCAATGACGATAATATCAAACTGAGCCATAACTACTTGATGATATCGCGATAACGGAGGATAGGATTCTTGGCAGCCGAAGTCTCATCGGGGTGAGAGATCTCGGTAGTGACCGGAGCAGACTTAACGAGATCAGGATTCTCGGCAGCCTCCTTAGCGACACGTCTCATCACGTCGATGAACTCATCGAGAGTTTCAAGGCTTTCAGTTTCGGTAGGTTCGATCATCATCGACTCGTGGAATAAGAGCGGGAAATAGATGGTCGGAGCGTGGAAACCGAAATCGAGGAGACGCTTGGCGATGTTGAGAGTAGTGACACCGGTCGACTTATCGGCGAGGCCGTCGAACACGAACTCATGCTTGCAGACGCCGGCGATGGGGAGCTTATAGAGATCCTTGAGCGACTCCTTAATATAGTTGGCATTAAGGGTAGCCATGGGGCCTACATTTCGGATATTATCGCGTCCGAGCGAGAGGATATAAGCGTAAGCTCTCATCATCACGCCGAAATTGCCGAAGAAAGTGGAGATCGATCCGAGGCTATGCTCGTCAGAGTCGACATAGAACGAACCATCATCAGCCTTGCGGACACGAGGATTGGGGAGGAACTGCACCAAATTGGGAGCCACACCGATAGGTCCGGAACCGGGGCCACCGCCACCGTGAGGTGTCGAGAAGGTCTTATGGAGATTGATATGCATGATATCGAATCCCATATCACCGGGGCGCACCTTGCCGAGGAGGGGGTTGAGGTTGGCACCATCATAATAGAGGAGACCACCGGCTTTATGCACGAGGTCGGCGATCTCGAGGATCTCGGTTTCGAACATACCGACGGTGTTGGGGTTGGTCATCATGATACCAGCGATGGTGTCATCGAGCAGAGGTTTGAGGTCCTCGACATCGACAGTGCCATCAGGTTTAGACTTGACCTCGACGACATCGAGGCCTGCGACCATAGCAGAAGCGGGGTTAGTGCCGTGAGCGGTGTTGGGGACGATGACGCGAGTACGCTTGGTGTCGCCACGGGAGATGTGATACTGGCGCATCACCATCAGTCCGGTGAGCTCGCCATGAGCACCGGCGTAAGGATTGAGCGTAAACTCAGCGAGGCCGGCGATATTGGCGAGAGCCTTCTGGAGGTTATAATAGAGTTCGAGAGCGCCCTGTATTGTGTCGGGGTGCTGCAGTGGGTGAATAGCAGCGAACTCCGGCATTGCGGCGATCTCCTCATTGATTTTGGGGTTATACTTCATGGTGCAACTACCGAGGGGGTAGAACCCGGTGTCGACGCCGAAGTTTTTGTTAGAGAGATTGGTATAATGTCTTACGACATCCACCTCGCTGACCTCGGGGAGGAGAGGTTCCTCTACGCGGCGGAGATTAGCGGGGATAGAAGCGAGACCATCGGTATCGAATTGGTTGGCGGGGAGCTGGAAACCGACACGACCGGGGTTAGAGATCTCAAAAATCAGTTTATCATACTTCTTCATCTTATCAGTCCTCCATCATTAAGTTAACGAGGCGATCGATCTCCTCTTTGGTACGTTTTTCAGTCACAGCGAAAGCCACGAGGCCATTACCGAGGTTTATACCACCCATGATTCCATGGTCGGCGAGTTTCTTGTTCACCTTATCGATATCGAGAGAAGTAGCGAGCGTGAACTCCTTAAGGAAAGGCTTATCGAAAGCGGGGGTAAACTTACCTGTCTCTACGAGGCGGCGATAGAGATAAAGCGCGCCGTCGGCAGAGAGGCGGTTGACCTCAACGAGGCCTTTCTTTCCCATGAGAGCGAGATAAATAGTTGCGTAAAGCGCCATCAGGCTCTGGTTGGAGCAGATATTGCTGGTAGCCTTCTCGCGGCGGATATGCTGTTCACGCGCCTGGAGAGTCAGGACGAAGCAGCGATGGCCTGCGGCATCGGTGGTAGCACCGACGACACGACCGGGCATCTTGCGGAGTTGCGCCTTGGTGCAAGACATAAAACCGAGGTAAGGGCCACCGAACTGGAGAGGCATACCGAGCGACTGGCCGTCGCCGCAAGCGATATCGGCACCCCACTCAGCGGGAGAGCGGAGCACGGCGAGGGTGGAGGGGTCGGCATTGATGGCGAGGAGCGCCTTGTTCCGGTGAACGAGTTCGGCGATGCCGGTGAAATCCTCGATGATACCATACTTATTAGGCTGAGGGAGGATAACTCCAGCCACGTCGGGCGAAGCGATCATCTCGCGGAGGGCGTTAAGATCGGTAACACCGTCAGCCTCGGGGACAACACGGAGTTCGACGCCATGGAAACGGGTATAAGTTTCGACGACGCTGAGCACACGTGGAGCGATGGTCTGCGAGATGAGGACGCAATTACGTTTGCGAGCAGAAGCCACCATCATGAAGGCAGCCTCGGCAGTGGCAGTAGCGCCATCATACATCGAAGCGTTGGTAGCCTCCAAGCCGGTGAGTTCGGAGATCATCGACTGATACTCGAAGATATACTGGAGAGTGCCCTGGGAGATTTCGGGCTGATAGGGAGTATAAGCGGTATAGAACTCGGAGCGTTCGAGGAGGTGAGGGATAACGGATGGGGCATAATGGTCGTAAGCGCCCTGGCCGCCGAACACGACGAGGTTACGGTTCTTCGCGCCGAGGTCTTTGAACCACTGGCGGAGTTCGATTTCAGAGAGGCCGAGGGGCAACTCATAGTCATTCTTGAAGATGACATCAGCGGGGACATCAGCATATAGATCCTCGACAGAATTGACACCAATTCTGTCGAGCATGTGTTTGATATCCTCCGGGGTATGGGGGATAAAGCGATTACTCATTTTCGCAAAGTTGAGTATAAGCAGCGACGTCGAGGAGGGCGTCAACTTCAGCGGGGTCAGAAACTTTAACTTTGATAATCCAGTTGGCGAAAGCGTCAGCGTTGATGCTTTCGGGGGCATCTTCGAGGGCCTCGTTGATTTCAACGACTTCACCGGAGACGGGGCAGATAAGGTCGGAAGCGGCCTTAACAGATTCGACAGCGCCGAAGACATCGCCGGCAGCCATTTCGTCGCCAACTTCAGGCATATCGACATATACGATATCGCCAAGGGCGTGCTGAGCATAATCAGAGATACCGATAGTGGCTACATCGCCTTCGAGTTTCACCCACTCGTGAGATTCCGCATAGCGGACATCATCTTTAAAAATTGCCATAATGTATTAGATTAGATGTTTTGTGAATAGACTTTAGAATGATTACTTTTTGTAGTTTTTGTCGTAGAAACGTTTCTTAACCACCTTGGCGGGGAAAGTTTTCTTACGGATACGGACTTCAACTTCAGTGCCGAGTTTATCGTAAGGCTTATTAATCATAGCCATAGCGACGCTGAGGCCTGTAGAGATGGAGCGATAACCGGTAGTGATTTCGCCGACTTGCTGGCCATTGACTTCGACAGGATAGCCATGTCGAGGGATAGCGTTTCCTTCGAGTTGGAGGCCAACGATGCGGCGAGTCACGCCGTTAGCCTTCTGAGCAGCGAGGGCATCCTTGCCGATGAACTCGGGTTTGTCGAGTTTAACGAACATGCTGAGGCTTGCCTCGATGGGAGAGATAGTTTCGGAAAGTTCATCGCCATAGAGGGGTAGGCCCACCTCGAAGCGGAGAGTATCGCGGCAACCGAGGCCACAGGGCTGAACGCCGGCATCCATCAGTTTATCCCAAGCACGGATAGTGAACTCATGGCTGGCATAGATCTCGAAGCCATCCTCGCCGGTGTATCCGGTGCGGCTGACGATGATATCCTCGCCCTCGACATGGAGAGTCTTGAAGTTATAGAATGCGATCTCCTTAACGGGGAGGTCGAAGATGCGGGCGATAGTATCCTCGGCGTTGGGGCCTTGGATAGCGAGTTCGCCATAATAGAGGCTTTCGTCGGTGACTTCCACGTCGAAGCCGGTGGTGTTCTGCATGATCCAAGCGACATCCTTGTCGATATTGGAGGCATTGATAACGAGGAAGAACTCATTATCATTGACCTTATAGACGAGGAGGTCGTCGACAGTACCGCCATTTTCATAGCACATCATGCCATAGAAAATCTGGCCATCGGGGGCACCGGTGACGTCATTGACGAAGATATGATTGACGAACTTTTCGGCATCAGCGCCTTTAACGCGGACTTCGCCCATGTGGCTAACGTCGAAGACACCGACGTTATGGCGAACAGCGTTATGCTCTTCGGTGATACCTTTGTACTGAATGGGCATATCATAGCCCGCGAATGGCGACATTAATGCGCCGAGATCAACGTGACGGTCGTGTAGGCACGTGGTCTTGATCACTTCTTCCATGCTTTCAATATATTAGAAATAGGTTTTAATTAATCACAAAAATGAGTTCTGAGAGAGAGAAGATATGATTTTTTTCAAAGTTACAACAAGGAATAATGCTATCCAAATTTTTTTCAAAAAATATTTTTAACAGGGTAAAAAAATGTTGGATAGCATAAGAACGCGTTCCTTAGAGCGCGTTCCTTAAATTC
The DNA here is from genome assembly GCA_004553095.1 of Bacteroidales bacterium. GTDB lineage: Bacteria > Bacteroidota > Bacteroidia > Bacteroidales > Muribaculaceae > Lepagella. The sequence goes on along the minus strand of SFMJ01000051.1, from coordinate 1,876 downwards.
GATGTTATAAACGGAGCCGAAAAAAAATCGATAGGATTGTTACCAACTGATCTGGTGGAGATTTTGGTCTTTGACCAGGGAGTTGGCGAGCGTAACAGCCTTGGAGATATGGTCGCAGATATGGTCGGCGCCGATGAGGTCGGGGATATTTGCATGTTCGAGGACTTCTCTGACGGAAGGTATGACACCTGAGAGGACTACATGTATACCTTCACGTTTGGAAGACTGTATGAGGGTCTCGAGGTTGTGGATGCCGGTGGAGTCGATGAATGGGACGTGGCGCATACGTAGGATACGGACCGCAGGTTTGTCGCCCATATTGAGCATCATCTCGTCGAACTTATTGGCGACGCCGAAGAAGAACGGCCCGTTGATTTCATAGATTTCTACGCCGTCGGCCACGTTAAGGATCTCCTTATGGAGGACTTCCGTACCGTCGGCGACATCGATTTGGTTGCTGAATACATGGATAGATGTATTCTCGGTGACACGGCGGATGAATAGGAGGGCAGCGAGGAGCATACCGATCTCGATGGCGATGGTGAGGTCGAAGATTACGGTGAGGAGGAAAGTAGTGGCGAGGACAGCGATATCCGACTTTGGATTTTTGAGGATACCTCTGACGGTACGCCAGCCGCTCATGTTATAAGCCACGACAACGAGAACTCCGGCGAGGCAAGCCATAGGGACGTAATTGATGAGAGGCATCAAGAATAGGAAAATGAGGAGGAGCACGATGGCGTGGATGACACCTGCCACGGGAGTACGGCCTCCGTTGGTGATATTTGTCATGGTGCGGGCGATTGCACCGGTAACGGGTATACCGCCGAAGAAAGGCACGACGATATTTGCGATACCTTGGCCGATGAGTTCGGTGTTGCTGCGGGTCTTATTACCGGTTGCACCATCGGCGACGGTGGCTGAGAGGAGGGATTCGATAGCGCCGAGGATGGCGATGGTGAATGCTGAGGGGAGGAGGAGATTGATTGAGTTCATATTGACACCGATCTCGTGGGGGCGAGGGATGTCGTGGGAGAGGGTACCGAAGCGGTCGCCGATGGTTTCGATGCCTGAGATGCCGCAGAAGTGTTTGAGGAGATAGACCGCCAGGGTCATGATGATGATGGCGATCAGCGCACCGGGCAATTTCTTATTGACACGCGGGGTGATGGCGATGATCAGTATGGTGATGAGACCGACGAGGAGTGTGAAGAAAGACATGGTGTCGAAGTTGGAGAAATAAGCCACCCACTTGCCGATGAAATCGGAGGGGACATTATCGATCTGCAAGCCGAAGAGGTCGACGATCTGTGTGGAGAAGATGGTCAGGGCGATACCGCTGGTGAAGCCGACAACGATGGGATATGGGATGAACTTGATTATCGTGCCGAGTTTGAAGAGACCGAGGAGCACGAGAATGACACCAGCCATGAAAGTGGCGATGGCGAGGCCGGTGAGGCCGTAGTTGCTGATGATGTTGTAGATGATGACGATGAAGGCGCCGGTGGGACCACCGATCTGTACGCTATTACCGCCGAGAGCAGAGACCAGGAAACCGCCGATGATGGCCGTGATTAGACCCACTGTGGGGGTGACGCCGCTGGCGATACCGAAGGCGATGGCGAGAGGGAGGGCAACGATGCCGACCACTATACCGGCTATAAGATCCTCCTTAAACTTCTTAAGATTGTAATCCTTGAGTTCCGAGATGAACTTAGGCTTAAACTCCAACTTGCGAGATAGATTCATAATGGGTAATTGATGTTAAGAGCGCGTTCCTTAAATTTTTGGGGCCGTAGAGGCGGATATTTTTGAGCAGATTTTGAAAGTCACAGCGGGCGCAATGCGTGCATTGTAACCGATGTGAGTTTCGAAA
>SFMJ01000050.1 GCA_004553095.1 Bacteroidales bacterium | reverse complement strand
CTGATAGAGATAATCGGCGAGGCGTCGTATACCTGAGATGCCATGATAATCGGCACGCAAATCGACACCCTCCACGCGCAGATTGGCGGGAGGGTTTAGAAATATTGAGGAGAATCCCCGGCGGGTCACCACGACGAAGAGGATATCGGGATACGAGCGGCAAGCGCTATAGATCGTGGGGATGGTCAGCGCCACATCACCGAGCGCCGAAAAGCGGGTGATGAGCAGGCGTCGAGAGAAAGAGGGGTCGGGATTACTTTCCACCATAAAGCACGGGGTTGGTATCCTCGTCATTATACATCTTCATCTGACGATAGACCTTCATATACTTACGACCGGCGGCGATATCCTCGATCAGGGCATTGATGGCAGAGATCAGATCTACCCTCTGCTGAAGCAATATATTGAGTTTGGCAGCGCACTTGGCGCGGTGGGCATCATCGGCATCGGGGCGATGCGCCTCGAGGTCCATGTGATAGATCTTGAGAGCGAGGATTGAGAGGCGGTCGAGTGCCCATGCAGGACTTTCGGTATTGATGGTGGCATCGGGGAGGACATGGACATCGGCATACTTATCGCGGAGCCAGCTATCGAGTTCCTCGACCATATCGGTGCGATCCTGATTGGAGGCATCGATGCGGCGCTTCAGCGCCAATGCAGCCACCGGATCGATGTTGGGATCGCGGATGATATCCTCAAGATGCCACTGCACGGCATCTATACGATTCTTGGCATATAGCACCCCCTCGATCGACTTGGGATCGTAAGGACACCGGGTGGGGGCATTGACATCATCATCAATATGATAATCGGCCACCGACTGTTGGAAAATATCGTAACACTTATCAGCGAAATTCATAACTTTCAAAAGGGATTAAGTAACAAAACACAAATTTAAGTAAAAAAAGGGATTTTCCCAACTAAAATAAAATTTATAAATTTGTGGACAGATAAAAAGAGAGACTAATGAGAAAGAGAATGAAAGAGATAATGGGATGGTGGCACAGTGTGCTGATCTTGGGAATAATCCTCTATCTGACGTTGACACCCGACCCGATGTCGGGGCAAAAGATACATCTCTTCGAGGGTGCAGACAAGGTGGTGCACTGTTTCATGTTTATAGCGCTCTCGGCAGCAATGGTCTATGACATGACAGTGAAAAGTCGGCAGAGACATATACGAGCCGGAGAGGTACTGGTGCTTGCTCTGATCTGCATATTGATTGGCGGCATGGATGAGTTGGCTCAGGGATATTGGGTGACGGGGCGCAGTGGCGATCTACTCGACTTCGGAGCAGACATCGTCGGAAGCATCATCGGCACAGTCGGAGCACATCTATGGCTCAAGCATAGGCAGCAAAGCGGCGATTAATCGCAATGACACGCGACACGGCTCTTAGCGAAGAGATGGCATATCTCATTGGTCCAAAGCACTATAGAAGTAGAGGCAATAATGATCAGCCAGTCGATCACATTTAGAGACACAACGCCAAAGAAACCGCCGCCGAAAGTCACGATAGCGATCTGTCCTATCAAGATGGCGCCGGCAATAAGGAGGAAACCTCCACACCCCTTGAAATGGAAAGCCGAGCGTCCCGACTCGAACGAGCGAGTATTGAACATATTCCAGAACTGGAAGAAGACAAAGGTCGTAAAGAAGATCGAGAGTTCGTAGGGAGTGAGGCGAGCCACATCATCGGCGGGACAGTTACCCACATGTAGCAGTGAAGTCAGATCGACATGTTCCAAATAGAACAAGAGTCCGAAGAGCAGCAAGAAGAATATGCCGCCGACGCCGAAGATGAAACGGCTCATGTGTCGCGAGATGATGAAAGCAGATCGCGATCGAGGAGGCACTTGCATCACCTTGCGCGAAGGGGGCAGAGTAGCGAAAGCCACGGCGGCGAAAGTATCCATAATCAGATTTACCCATAGCATTTGAGTCACCGAGAGGGGAGTTTCCGTACCCATGAAAGCCCCGACGAGCACCGTGAGGCAAGCCACGACGTTGACCGTAAGTTGGAAGATGATAAAGCGTTGGATATTCTGATAGAGAGAACGCCCCCACATCACAGCCCTGCCAATCGAAGAGAAAGAATTATCGATGATGGTGATATCGGAAGCCTCCTTGGCAACGGAAGTACCGTCGCCCATAGAGAGGCCGACATGTGCCGCCTTAAGAGCGGGGGCATCATTGGTGCCATCGCCGGTGACAGCCACCACCTCATCATTGGCTTGGAGCGCCTCAACGAGGCGTCGCTTGTCGAGAGGCCGAGCGCGAGCGATGATCTTGATTTTGGGGGCACGGCGTTTAAGTTCATCCTCGTTCATAGCGCCAATTTCAGTGCCGGTGATAACGGCATCCTTGCCATCGACCTTATCATCCCAGAGGCCGATCTGTCGACCGATCTCGAGAGCAGTTCCGGGGGTATCTCCGGTAACGATTTTGACCTTAATACCGGCATTGATCACCTCGCTGACAGCCGCGGGCACATCCTCGCGCACGGGGTCGGAGATAGCCACAACGCCGACGAATCGGAGCGACTCAGCCTCAATCATGCCATCGACGATGCCCGGTTCATCGGGAGCCAAGGTGGCAACGGCAAAGCCGAGAGTACGCATGGCTTGCTTCTGATAGCCGGCCAAAAGAGAATCGATGGCATCACTGTCTATACTTCTCTTATCTGCACACATCCGATATACTATCTCCGGGGCACCCTTGACGAATAAGAGTCTATCGCCGGAGGGCTTTATCACCGAAGTAGCCATATACTTACGTTCGGTGGAGAAAGGCAGTTGGGCTATAACCTTAGACTCGAACCTCATATCGAGGTAATTGACTCCTTGGCCATAAAGCCAGAGGAGGAGAGCCCCCTCAGTAGGATTTCCGATCACCTCGGGGGCTTGATCGGAGATATGAAGTTGGGCTGTAGAATTGACTGCCATGCCTCGACAGATTATATCCTGATCGTCGAAACCGAAGAACTCCGTGCTATAGACTTGCATCTTATTTTGAGTGAGAGTGCCGGTCTTATCGGTGCAGATGACAGTGGTGGCGCCCATAGTCTCGCAGGCATGGAGTTTACGCACGAGATTGTTGGTGCGGAGCATCCGTCTCATGGAATAAGCCAGAGCGAGAGTCACCGCCATGGGGAGCCCCTCGGGGACAGCCACCACGATCAGTGTGACAGCGACCATGAGCGACTGCAAGATATAAGCCACGAGATCCATCCATTGGAAATCGGGGAACTCGATAAAGAACATCACAATACGCCCCACGACAACCAGGGCTGCTACGGCGTAAGAAATCCATGTAACGACTCGGCCGAGGCCTTCAAACTGCTCATCGAGAGGGGTTTTGACGCCATCATCGATACCGGCGGCATGGAACACCTTGCCATGTTCGGAACTATCGCCGACAGCGGTGACACGCATCACGCCATGCCCCTCCATCACCTTAGTGCCGCGCATCACGGCGTCGGTGGGATAGGTAGCGTCGGGATCGAAGAGAGCCGGGTCGGTATGCTTATGACACATCGGTTCGCCGGTGAGAGTAGACTCGTCGACATTTAGCATCACCGCCTCGAGCAGTTGGCCGTCGGCAGGGATCTCCTCGCCGGTGTTGAGGATTACGACATCACCCACTACCACATCCTTACGAGGCACTTGCGACACGTTTCCATCGCGGAGCACCTGCACAGGCTGGTCGTCATTGACGCGGTTGAGAATCGAGAACTCCCTCTCAGCCTTAGCCTCGAAGATGAAAGAGAGGCCGGTGGCAAGCAGTATGGCTATGAAGATGCCGATGGGTTCGAAGAAGACCGAGAAATCGCGTTCCAAACCGAAATACTCATAGCAAGAGATACCGATAGAGAGGGCACCCGCCACGAGGAGAACTATAATAAGGGGATCGCCAAACTTTTTAAAGAACTGAATCCAGAGCGACTCCTTGGCTTGGGGTGTCAATATATTTGAGCCATATTTCGAACGGCTCTCCTCCACCTGAGCGGAAGTCAAGCCCTCAAAACGATGATAATTTGCCATAACAGGATTAAGAAAAATTGTTCTTAACATATAACGCTTGGGAATGACATAAAGTATAAAAAAGCGCGATATATTGAAGAAAAATTGCTAAATATGCAGGTTGCAAAGGGGAAGGCGTCCAAACCAGTCCTATGCTACCAAGATAAGGTATACCCTGAAGCGGATTAAAAACAACAAAAATAACAAAATGTCCAATAAAACGACAGCACCATGAACAGCGTAATCATACTCTGCATCGGCTTGTTGGCACAAGTCTTCTTCTCGGTGCGAACATTAGTGCAATGGATATTGTCGGAGAAGGCACGCAAGTCTCTCTCCCCCACCCTATTTTGGGTATTCAGTCTCGCGGGGGCATATCTTTTGTGCCTCTATGGGTGGCTACGCTGTGACTTTGCCATAGTGTTGGGGCAATTCATATCATATTACATCTATCTATGGAATCTTAATGCCAAGGGCTTCTGGAAGAAGATACCATGGATGGGGCGAGCGATCCTGTTGCTTACCCCGGTGGCGGCGATATGTTTTGCGGCGAGCAACGCCCGGGGATTTATCGACAACTTTCTACAGAACGAAGACGTGCCGATGTGGTTGCTGATCTTCGGTTCGGCAGGTCAGGTGATCTTCACGATGCGATTCATCTACCAGTGGTATTACTCCCACCGGATAGGGGAATCGCGGTTACCCTCCGGATTCTGGTGGATCAGCCTGGTGGGTTCGATGACGATAGTAATCTATGGTATCATTCGATTGGATCCTATTCTGATCTTGGGGCAATCGTTCGGGTTGGTGGCATATCTCCGCAACCTTATGTTAATCTACAAAGAAAAGAAACGCTCAACAGAAGAGTCATGAAGATATTGGTGACAGGTGCAGCCGGATTCATCGGCTCAGCCACAATCAAGGCATTGATGAAAAAGGGATATGAGATCATCGGCATCGACAATCTCAACGACTACTATGACCCGGAGCTGAAACTTGCGAGGCTTGCATCGACAGGCATCGACCGGGCGACATTGACTGCGGAGGGAGTGGCGGAGAGCGACACCTATTCGGGCTATCGTTTTATGCGTCTCGACCTGGCCGACCGTGAAGGGATCGACAAGCTCTTCGACCGCGAAGAGATCGATGGAGTGATCAACCTCGGAGGGCAAGCCGGGGTGAGATACTCCTTGGTCAATCCCTACGCCTATATCGAGAGCAATGTAGTGGGATTTCTCAACATCTTGGAGAACTGCCGGCGTCACCCTGTGAATCATTTGGTATATGCGAGTTCGAGCAGCGTCTATGGCATGCGTAGCGATATGCCCTACCGCGAGAGCGATAAGACCGACACGCCGGTGAGTCTCTATGCCGCCACGAAGAAGAGCAATGAGTTAATGGCATACGCCTATAGTCATCTCTATGGGATACCGGCGACGGGGTTGCGCTTCTTCACAGTCTATGGCCCCTGGGGACGCCCCGATATGGCACCCTATCTATTTCTACATGCGGTGATGGAGGGGAAGCCTATACGTGTATTCAATCATGGGGATATGCAGCGCGACTTCACCTATATCGATGATATTGTGGAGGGAGTGGTGAGAGTATTAGAGCATGCACCGGATGGTGAAGATCCACATAGAGTATATAACATAGGTCATAGCGAGCCGGTGGAACTGATGGACTTTATCCGTACTATCGAGCGAGTGTCGGGGAAGAAAGCCATCATGCAAATGGAAGATATGCAAGCAGGCGATGTGGTATGCACATACGCCGACACAACGCGTCTTGAGGAGGACTTTGACTTTCACCCACAGATCGGAGTGGAAGAGGGTATCCGCCGCTATTATGAGTGGTATAAGAGTTACTACAAATAACTTAAAGCGAGCTCTTAGTCGCGGGAGAAGAGGTCGCGGGAATAGATCTTATCGGCGACATCGTTGAGGTCGTCGGAAGTACGGTTGGCGAGGATGGCTTGGCTTCGATGTTTGAAGTCGTCGAGATTGTTGACGACTTCGGAGCCGAAGAAAGTAGAGCCGTCAGGGAGAGTAGGCTCGTAAATAATCACTTTCGCCCCCTTAGCCTTGATACGCTTCATGACACCCTGGATGGAAGAATGGCGGAAATTGTCGGAATTAGACTTCATAGTGAGGCGATAGACACCGATGACGCACTCACGTTCGGGCATAGATCCATAGATATTCTGCTCAGAATAATCGTAATATCCTGCCATTTTGAGGACTTGATCGGCGATGAAATCCTTACGTGTACGATTGCTTGCGACGATAGCTGACATCATGTTTTGAGGCACGTCGGCATAGTTTGCGAGGAGTTGCTTGGAATCTTTAGGGAGGCAATAACCGCCATATCCGAATGAAGGGTTATTGTAGTGGGATCCGATTCTTGGGTCGAGGCCGATACCCTCGATAATGGCACGGGGGTCGAGGCCTTTGACTTCGGCATAGGTGTCGAGTTCGTTGAAATAGCTGACGCGAAGTGCGAGGTAGGTATTAGCGAAAAGTTTGACAGCCTCCGCCTCAGTGAGCCCCATATAAAGGGTTGGGATATCTTGCTTGATGGCACCTTGCTGAAGGAGAGCAGCGAAAGTGTGGGCACTCTCTTCGAGGAGGGCACGATCGGTGAGGCGGTCGACGGCATTGTCGAACTCGGGGTTGGAAGCATCTTTAGATGGGACAGGGAATCCGGCGATGATGCGCGAGGGATATAGATTGTCGTAGAGAGCTTTGGACTCGCGGAGGAACTCCGGGAAGAAAATAAGGTTGAACTTCTCGACACCGCGTGCGGCATACTTGACATAAAGCGACTTGCAATAGCCTACAGGGATGGTGGATTTAATCACCATCACGGCATTAGGGTTGACGCTTAGCACGAGGTCGATTACATCTTCGATGCAATGGGTATCGAAATAATTTTTGGCGGGGTCATAATTGGTAGGGGCAGCAATGACGACGAAATCGGCGTTGGCGTAAGCGGCGGCGCCATCGAGGGTGGCGGAGAGGTCGAGTTGGAAGTCGCGAAGGTAGCGCTCGATATACTCATCGCGAATCGGAGATAAGCGACGATTTATAAGGTCGACCTTCTCGGGGATGACGTCGACGGCGGTGACATGATTATGTTGCGCCAAGAGAGTGGCGATGCTGAGACCGACATAACCGGTGCCGGCAACAGCTATATTATAACTATCCATATACGACAAAATAAAAAGATAACGAGCTGATCGTCTGCTACATTTTGCGCAAATCATAACAACGACAGAGATAAGGGCATAGCGTTCTGCATCCGACCAAGGCTCAAACACATCGCAAAGATAATAAATATAATCGAAAGAGAGAAATTGCGCTTGTTAAAAGAAATACAAAAGCGCTCTAAGGCTTATGAAAAAAATCTATACTTGTAATTATTGTTGCTTACTTGATGAAGACTTTGAAATTTCGAGTAGAGCCGGAATTGGATTGAGCCCTCTTCAAATTCATGAATATGACAATACGCATGAATTTGCACAAGATATAATATCCTGATATATAGCAAATTTCTTAAAAATGACTCCAAAAACTTGACAAGAGAGAGAAAGTTGACTAAATTTGCATCACAAACAGATGAAGAGTTTTGAAGATCAATACCAAAAGAACAATAATGATGGCATGGCTTATAATGACAGCGACCATAGCCATATCGAGTTCCGGAGCCAACGAATATGTCGAAGTTCCGGACATAAGTGACACACTTCCTCTACAGAGGATGGTAGACTCGACATATTCAGAAAACCCGATAAGCGACCAGAAAACAGACCCCAAGCGACCAGAAAACCCGATAAACGACCAGAAAAGACAAATTTTAGAGTTGATACGACGAAATCCAACCATTTCTCGTATGGAATTAGCCAAATGTTTAGGTTTGCACAATAGTAGTATTAAAAGGCGCTTAGAGGCGATGGTAACTGATGGTTACATCAATAGGGTTGGCTCCGACAAAGGTGGATATTGGGAAGTAATCAAACCAATACCTTAATGGAAACATAAGGGTATGCAAGTCTTTCATAGAATATTTAATTTGAGATTTATTTTTAATTTTAATACTTTAAAGATATGAGATTTAAGACAGTATTTTGTTTTGTAGCAGGGATGTTGCTACTGACCGGATGCTCCGGAGGTTCTAATACCAAAGCAATGGCGGAGACTACTACCGTGATTGAATCCGTAGCCGAACCGGCATATCAGGGTAATGACGAATCCAAGGAGGTGGAAGCAGCCACAACCGGTGAAGTCAAAATCGAGAAGGGAGCCAACCTTGTGGCAGTGCTCCGTGGGTCGAAGGGTGTCACCTACGAATATAATGCCGACTCCGGGATTTGGGCTCATGTGGGCAACGTGTCGATCATCATCGATGAAGACCAACTCAACGCCAAAGGAATCGAGTTCATCAACTCAATACTCTCGGATATCGAGCCTAATCTGGCCTTCAGCCCCGACTACCTGAAGCCGGATGCCAAGATCCTCCAGATCGAGAAAGAATAGTCGAATTTTAGAGAGCGTTCCAAGGAACCTCTCTAAATTACTAAATATCATTTTATGCAAAGTTTTGACTATATGACGCCGACTCGCCTTATCTTCGGGCGCGAGTCGATAGTGAAGTTGCCGGAGGTGATGCGTCCGTTGGGACGCCGAGTGCTGATGACCTACGGCTCGGGTAGCATCAAGCGCATCGGTCTCTACGACCGTGTGAAAGACCTTCTGAAAGATTTCGAGATCTTTGAGCTCTCTGATATTCAGCCGAATCCGAAGTATGATCCGTCTGTGTTGGATGGAGTGCGGATCTGCAAAGAGTCAAAGATCGATGTGATCTTGGCAGTGGGTGGCGGTTCGGTGCTCGACTGCTCGAAAGCGATAGCCGCCGGCGCCAAGTATGAGGGCGACCCTTGGGATCTGATCTCCTACAAAGTAAAGGCACAAGCGGCATTGCCGATCGTGGATATCCTGACTTTGGCAGCCACCGGTTCGGAGTATGACTATTTTGGTGTGATCTCACGCACGGAGACCAACGACAAGATAGGTTATGGCGATCCACTACTCTACCCTGTCTGTTCGATACTCGACCCGGTGTATACCTTCAGCGTATCGAAGAAGCAGACGGCAGCCGGTTGCGCGGATGCGATGAACCATACGATCGAGCAATATTTCGTAGCCGACAGCACCCTGCTGAATGATGGGTTCTGCGAGTCGATGCTGAAAAGTCTGATGGTTAACACCCGCAAATGCTTGGAGAATCCGGAGGATTACACGGCTCGGGCAGAGATGATGCTCTGCTGCACCTACGGATGCAACGGCATCTTATCGTTGGGCAACAGCGAATCGGGATGGCCATGTCATGGCATCGAGCATGCCCTCTCGGCATATTACGACATCACCCATGGAGAGGGGTTGGCTATCATCACGCCCCGCTGGATGCGGCATATACTAAGTGAGAAGACGATCGACCGTTTCGTGAAATATGGTATCAACGTGTTTGGCATCGACTCGACGTTGCCGAAAGAGGAGATTGCAGATAAGGCGATAGAAGCGACCTACGCCTTCTTCGAGAGCATCGGCATACCGATGCATCTGCGCGAGGTGGGCATTGACGATAGTCGTATCGACGAGATGGCACATCACATCGCCGTGAACGAAGGGTTAGACAAAGCCTACGCTCCGCTGACCGAGCAAGACATCAAAGAGATCCTGATAGCCAGCCTGTAAACAGATGGGACTCACAACATATCAAGAGCGCGCTCTCTACGGCTTAGAGCGCGCTCTATAATTTGTTGTTAAAAATATTGAGTTATGCTTTATAATGTCTCAAGATTCAAGTCGACATTTCTCTGTTTATCAAAGTATTAGTCATTGATTGGACAAATTTAAAGTTAAACTTTATATTTGGCAAAAATAATAATTACATTCGAGAATTCCAAATATTATTACAACGTTTTCATCGAACATCATAGACAAGTTCCCGACCTATGACATGAGTGGCAACTATGCCGAACTCTAAGCTTTCGAAACTTCAATTCTTTGGTTTTTTTGTTTGCTTCAGCCTTTTTTGCTATTTTTGCATCGTTTTTTTGTCGCGCTCTTTGAGCGCCCCTTTTAATTTGATATTTGTTATGCCGGCCTGGTTAACTACTATTTTGCTATTGGTGGTGTCCAATACGTTTATGACATTTGCTTGGTATGG